>WHUB01000100.1 GCA_009377395.1 Actinophytocola sp.
GGCGAGCAGAACGGCAAGCCCGCCACGCCAGGTGCGGCAGAACACGGCGCCGACCACAACGGGGCCGCAGAACTCGATGGCCGTGGCCGTGCCGAGCGGGATGCGCTCGATCGCCTCGTAGACGCTGATGTTCATGCCAGCCGTGGCGAAACCGTAGCCGAGCGCGATCCTGGTTCGTGCCGCAGTGCACGTCGACAGGCGTGGGCGCCGCCAGGCGATGCTGAGACACGCCGCCACCGTGAGCCGGATCCAGGCCACGGTGGCGGGGGTAGCGAGCGCGAACAGGCCAGTCGCCGCTGCCGCCCCGGTGTGCAGCGACAGCCCCGACAAGGTCGTCAGGCCCGCAGCCCGCCAACGACCAGCGAAACCGTTGCGGTCGCCGGTCATATCGTCGGCCGCCCGATCCGCCCTGCGCCGAACGCGACGAGTCTCACGGGATCGGCGTGCGTCCCTGGCAATCGCCAGAGGGCGGGACGACCGCCGCCACCGCGCCACCGACCGTGATCACGATCGTTCCGGATACGAACTCGAGATAACAGACCTCGCCGTCGCTGGACGGGTGCCGCGACCGGACACGGTAGACATCGTCGCCGAGGATCGAGTGCCGCTGCGGTTGCATATACCCAGAGTCCGGTAAGTGCATTATCCACTTCAACCATTACAGGCTGCCGTGATCGGAACCCGGATTTCTTCGGTAACCAACTGGCGACAGCGTGCAGGCAGGAAGCGACGAGCTCGCGAAAGGCACCGTTTTCGAGTTTGTTCGTCGGATGGGTACGGCTCTTGACTGACCTATCCGTAAGCGGTAGCTTACGTTCGTGTCCACTTACGAAGTCGATGTGTGGACGGCTCTTGGTGATCCCAGTCGGCGGCAGATCTTCGAGTGCCTCGCCGAGCGGCCCCGGTCGGTTACCGAGATCGCTCGGGACATGCCGATCAGCCGACCGGCGGTCTCTCAGCATCTGCGGGTGCTCAGACAGGCATGCCTCGTGCAGATGCGGCCGGAGGGTACCCGGCGCATCTACGAAGTCGACCCGGAAGGCCTGGCGGCACTGCGCGAGGAGCTGGACAGGTTCTGGGCCAGGACCTTGGAGAACTTCAAACGAATCGCGGAGCAGGAAACGGAGTAGCAGTCATGGCAACCACGTCTACCGAGACATCCGTGCGGCGCGAGGTCGAGGTCGCCGTTCCCGTCGAGCGGGCCTTTACCGTGTTCACCGAACAGTTCGACCTCATCAAGCCGCGCGAGCACAACATGCTGACCGTGCCGATCGCCGAGACCGTCTTCGAGGCCCGCGTGGGCGGCACCGTCTACGACCGCGGCGAGGACGGGTCGGTGTGCCGCTGGGCACGGGTGCTCGCCTTCGAGCCACCGCACCGGTTCGTGATCAGCTGGGACATCACTCCTCAGTGGCAGATCGAGACCGACCCCGACCGGACCAGCGAGGTCGAGGTGCGCTTCGTCGCCACGGGGCCGAACCAGACCCGAGTCCACCTCGAGCACCGACACCTCGACCGCCACGGTGATGGCTGGGAGATCGAGCGCGACAGCGTGGCCGGTGACGAGGGCTGGCCGCTCTATCTCCGCCGATTCGCCGATCTCGCCGCTGGCACGTGAGTCCCACGGACGTCAAGCCGGCCGACGACGAGCACCGGGACCTCGCCGACTTTCTCAGGGACAGCTGCTTGTCATCGCCATGGTGTTCCCGGGACTGCTACTCCTGCGCAGCCGCGAGCGGCCACCTGCTCTCCGGCCCAGGCAACGATGCCGCTGTGCGCACAGCGCCACGCAGCTGCGGCCCGGGATCGCGAAGCTGGTGGCGAGGGCGCGGTCGGCGTCAGCCCGGGCCGGGCGGGGTGACGGTCATGCCGTGGTAGGAGCCGTGCTCGCGTGGGTAGTCGTCGATGCCTTCCCGGAAGCAGAACACGATCTCGGTGAGAATCGCGTCGCGGTTCATGCTCTGGCTTTCGGGCCGGTACGTCTCGCCAGGTGTGTCCCGGCCGGTGGGCATGCGGATGCCCCACCGCTGTCGTGTCTGGGCTTCGACGTCCTCGACGAGCTCCTCGCCAAGATCGAGGGCGTCGAGCAGGCGGGTGCTGACGTATTGGGTCAGGCCTCGGCGGGCCTCGGCGTCCCGGCCCGCCCGGTATCGCGCCAGCGCCTGCGTCTCGACGCCGCGCTGCTCGGCGAGTAGCTGCTGTTCGAACCGTTCGATGTCGCCGGTGACCGGCTTGAGGAAGGTGCGCGGATGCTCACAGGTGTGATACATCAGCCGCTTGAATGTCCGGGGCGCGTACCGTGTCGCTTCCAGTGGGGCGTAGTCGGCGGCGATGTGGGTCGACGCCGCATCGTGTGTCAGGTAGCGGTGTTGCTTGTACTCCGGCGGCACATCGTTCGCGCCGATGTAGATCGGCACGTAGGGAGTCGTCACCGCGCCGGTGACCGCTGTCCACAGCGCGTTGAGATCCGGATGCTTGACCGACCGCAGTCGCGCCACGTGGCCGTAGCCGGAACGATCGTGTGACCAGCGCGGATCGCGGACGTAGGCCATCATGTCGGCCAGCGACACCGGGGCCAGCTCCTCGGCGAGCTCCCGCTCCAGCTGGCCCTGTACGTTGTTGCCCCACGGATGGGTCGGCGTGACGACGCGATTGTTGGGCTGCCAGCCGCCATAGACTTCCTGCGGATCGAACTCATCGCTCTGCTCGGGATCGAACCAGCCTTGGTCCACCGCGAAGTCGATGAAGTTCTCCGACGCCAGGTACTCCTCCGGATGGTTCTGGAAATCGAGCGGGAACGGGTTCAGATAGCCGGGAAACGACACCCGGGTTTCGTTCGGCCCCAGCCGTTCGGCCGCCCACAACCCCTGGCTGCCGCCGTAGTTGACCAGCACCCAGCCCTCGTTCTTGTCGGCGAACAAATGCGAGTTGCCGCCGTAGGTCGAGTACCCGTACTCATCGATCAGCCCGCCGACGATCTCAACCGCTTCCCGCGCCGTCGACGCCCGTTCCATCGCGATCCGCGACAGATCACTGTAATTCGGACCGCGCTGCGGGTTCTCGGTATAAGCAAGCAGCCGCTGGCTCGACGGTGACCAGATATCGCGCGCGGCAACACCGTGCTCATTGAGCCCACCGTTGGTCAACGGCGCCGGGAATCCGGCGAACTCCGAGTAGTTCGACGTGATGTACTTGTTCGTCTCCCTGGCTTGCGGAATCTCCATCAGCTCACCGGGATACCCGGCTCTCTCGGTCACGCCGACCGTCGTTGTCGCCCCTTCGGGAAACTGACGCCGAGGCACGATCTCGAGCCAATGACTCGACGGCTCGTGCCCGAACCCGCCGAGCAGCACCGATCCATCCTCGGTCAAGTTCTTGCCCACGTAGAACCCGATGCTCTTCGTCGTGCCATCGTCGGCGAGCGGTGCATTCGGCGCGGCGACGTCGATGGCTGGCGCCTCACCGATGCTGGCCGCAGAGGCCGTACTCAACGGGGCGACGAGCAGAGCTACCGCGACGACGACCGCCGATCGAGACGTGGACCTCTCCGACAGCGGCGAGCTTCGCGTCATGACCATCCCCCTCCGTTCTGGCCGGACCCGCGCGGCCCACTATCGCGCTCAGCGACACGATAAATGCGGAACGTACTCGCATGGGAAAACCTGGTCAAGATGTCCGGACATAGTCGTTTCGCTCGGCCACGCCGCGACGTCCGATTCACGTCGGGCCGCGGTCACGCAGCGAGATAGTGTCGATCGCTAGTATCGCCACGACGATATGGGAGCAGGTGTGATCGACGTTCTCTCGACGGTGCTGATCGTCATGTCGCTACTGGCGGCAGCGTGGGCCGGGGTGCTGGTCGTCCTGGGAAGACCCGTGTTGCTGGGCAAATGGGACGGCGTCGCGCTCGTTGGCTTCCTGCTGATGCTCGAACTGGCGCTGGTGGGGCAGGCGATCGTCGGCTTCGTGGCGCTCGCCGGCACGAACCGGGACGTCGACCGACTCTCGTTCGGTGGCTATCTCCTCGGTGTGCTGGTGATTCTCCTGCTCGCGACGGCGTGGGCACTGACCGAACGCTCACGATGGGGACCCAGCGTGCTCGTCGTCGGGTGCCTGACGGTGCCGGTGATGATCGTCCGGTTGCAGCAGATCTGGGAACCCCATGTCTAGACATCCAGCAGTTGCGGCCAGCGCTGCCGCGACCCGTTCCGGTCCAGGACGGCTGCTCATCGCCGTGTACGCCCTCTTCGCGGTGGCGGCGACGGCGCGCTCGGCGGTGCAGATCGCCACCCGGTTCAACGAGGCCCCGGTCGCGTACCTGCTCTCGGCGTTCGCCGCCGTCGTATACGTCGTTGCCACCGCCGGTCTCGCGCGCGGCAGTCGCGCGTCGCGCCGTATCGCCACGGTCTCGTGCGTTGTGGAGCTGACCGGCGTGCTCGTCGTCGGTGCCATCAGCCTGGCCGCGCCGGAACTGTTCCCCGACGCCACCGTCTGGTCCGCGTTCGGCAGCGGGTACGTCTTCATTCCCCTGGTGCTGCCCGTGCTCGGTCTGCTCTGGCTGCGTCACACCTCCCCGGGCCGCCTGGCCAGGTCTCACCGGTAGCGGACGGTTACGAGGCGACGCCGAGCAGTTCCGGGAGTTGGGCGACGCTGGGCAGCAGGTGGGTGTGCCGTTCAACGCCGAGCTCGGCGGCGGTGAGCGCGCCGGTGAGGACTCCGACCACCATGGCGACGCCGGCGTTGGTGCCTGCCCGCAGGTCGAGGACGGTGTCACCGGCGGCCAGCACGGCCGCGACGTCGCGAATGCCGGTGCGTTCCATGGCCTTGAAGATCAGATACGGCGCGGGCCGTCCGGCGGCGACGTCGTCGACGGACACGACCGTGTCGACGACGGTGTCGTCCCAGCCGAGCGTGGGCAGCAGGCTGTCGAGAACGGACCGGTCGAAGCCGGTGTTCAACGCGACCTTGATGCCTGCGGCGCGCAGCTTCGCGAAGGCCTCCGGCACACCGGGCAACGGCTCGGGCGGACGCTCGGCGTAAGCGGCGGACAGCACGCGATGGAAGTCGTCGAAGGCGACGTCGACGACGTGCTCGCCCGGCCGCTCCCCCATCGTTTCGGTCAGCATGCCCGCGATCGCCTCGCGTTTGTGGGCGCCCATCCAGCGCTGGACGTCGTCGGCGGTCGGTCGCCCGCCCGCGTTCACCACGGACTGCTCCAACGCGCCATAGACCGCGTTGTGTTCTTCGACGGTAGTGTTGGCCATGTCCAGGACGACGAGTTCGATCATGATGCGGGCTTCTTTCTGGTGAGTGTGGTGACGGGGCTGGGGTTCCAGCTGCGTGCCAGCGAGGGCTGGGCCTGCTGGGAGTTCTCGATGGCGAAGCTGACGAGTTCGGGCTGGTATCGGTCGTCGGAGTACTCGACCGCGCGGCCGTCGGTGCCGCTCGCCC
Source organism: Actinophytocola sp. (assembly GCA_009377395.1). Taxonomy (GTDB): domain Bacteria; phylum Actinomycetota; class Actinomycetes; order Mycobacteriales; family Pseudonocardiaceae; genus Haloechinothrix_A. The sequence goes on from WHUB01000100.1 coordinate 5,452, forward strand.
GGCGGCGCTCGCGCAGCAGCGGCGCCCCGGACGGGATGCGGAGCAGGTCGCTGTCGGTCGAGTCGGCGGCGACCGCGTCGATCAGATGCCGGGCGATGGTCATGTCCACGCCGGCGTCGCCGAGGTAGGCGTAGATCGAGCCGGAGTCGCAGTCGAAGTCGAACAGCAGCCGGCCGACGGGTTCGATGAACGTGCTGCGTTCGATCATGGTCGGCCGGTCGTCGATCAGTCGCAGCCGCAGCACCTGGACGACGGGGTCTCCCTCGTTCAGCTCCAGCTCAGCGGCGATGTCCGCGCTGGCCGGGCGCCGAGCGACCTCGAGGGTTCGTTGTCCCGGTGTGCGTCCCATGCCGCGCACCCAGCGGGAGAAGGACAGGAACGTCTCGAACGGCTGGCTCAGTGCCTGCTTGCGCACCACCGGCGGCGCGCCTCGGCCGCCACCGATCATGCCCTCGGCGCGCAGCGTGGCCAGCGCCTGCCGGACCGGTCCCCGGGAGGCGTTCCACTGCGCGCACAACTGCGACTCCGAGGGCACGGCGGCGCCGACGTCGAGTTCGCCGGTGGAGATCCGGTGCCGGAGATCGGCCGCGATCTGTTCGTGCAGGGGTCCGTCCATGGCACTTGACTATACATGCGTGATCGCCGGCCGCCAGTGGCCGGTCCGCGAGAAAACCCCAGTAATGAACGAGCCGTGAACAGCATCGGCACTTCCGCTGACATCCGTTGACGCCCGATCGAGCGACCAACAAGGCTAGTTGTCATGACAAGTTATCGTGGTCTGCTCGACACGGCCGACGTGGTCGTGATCGGTGCGGGCATCGTCGGGCTCGCCCACGCCTATCGCGCGGTGGAGCGTGGGCTGTCCGTCGTCGTGATCGAACGTGACCAGTGGGCGACGGGCGCGTCCGTCCGCAACTTCGGCCATGGCTGTCTCACCGCGCAGCGCGGCTTGGCGCTCGACTTCGGGGCGGCGTCCCGTGCCGACTGGCTGGCCCTGGCCAAGGCGGCCGGTTTCTGGCTCCGCGAGGGCGGGACCGTCGTCGCCGCACGGGCCGATGACGAGTACGCGGTGCTGACCGAGTTCGCCGACCTCCGCGGAGACGAGGTCCGGCTGCTGTCCGCCGCCGAGGTCGCCGACCGCGCCCCGCTGGGGCCCGAGGTGATCGGGGGCGCCGAGTTCCCGATGGACTTCCGGGTCGATCCGAGGGAGGCGGTCCACGCCATCGCCCGCCACCTGGCCGCGGCCGGCGTCAGGTTCCATTGGGCGACGACCGCGCACCTGATCGAACCGGGCGAGGTCACCACCAGCCGGGGCCTCGTCCGTGGCGACTCGGTGATCGTGACGGTCGGTCACGACGTCGACCGGCACTTCCCCGAGCTGGCTCAGCGGCATGCGATCCAACGCTGCGAGCTGCACATGCTGCGGGTGGCCGACCCGCACCACCGCACCGTGGACCCCGCAGTGCTCACCGGCTTCGCGCTGCTCCGCTATGAGGGGTTCGCGTCCTGCCGGAGCCTGCCCGCCGTTCGTTCCCGATTGGACAGTGAGCACGCCGAGCTGACCCGGATCGGCCTCAACCTCATGTTCACCCAGTTGCCCGACGGTGACCTCACCATCGGCGACACCCACAGCTACGCGACCACCGTCGACCCCTACCGCGGTGAGGACCTCGACGATCAGGTGCTCGCCGCCAGCGCATCGCTGCTCGGCGTGGCAGAGCTGACGGTGCGCGAACGCTGGCGTGGCGTCTACGCCGCGGCACCCGACCCGTTCCTGGTAACCGAGCCCGCCGACAGCGTCCGCGTCGTCTCGGTCACCTCCGGAATCGGCATGACCACCGCCTTCGGACTCGCCACATCCGTCATCGACACCCTCACCTGACTGGAGCTCAGCCATGCGCATCCCGACCAAGCTCGTCGCCGTCGCCGCCGCCACCACGTTCCTGCTTTCGCTGACGGCCTGCGGCTCCGACTCCGGCGCCGAAAGTTCGGCCACCTGCCCCGACGGCCGCATCCGGTTCGGCGTCGAGCCCTACGAGGACCCCGCCAAGCTCAAGCCCGCGTATCAGACCCTCGCCTCGGCGCTGCAGAAAGAGCTGAACTGTCCGGTCGACCTGCAGGTGGTCGCGGACTACTCGGCCGAGGTGCTGGCCATGCGCAACGACGAGCTCGAGGTAGCGCAGTTCGGCCCGCTCGGCTACGTGTTCGCCAGCACCAAGGCCGACGCCGAGCCGGTCGCCTCGTTCGCCAACGCCGAGGGCGAGCTCACCACCTACACTGCGGGCATCTGGGTCCCCGAGGACTCCCCCATCCGCTCGATCTCCGACCTGGCCGGCCACTCGCTCGCCCTGGGCGAGGTCGGCTCGACCTCCGGCGACGCGCTGCCCCGCTACGCGCTCAAGCAGGCGGACGTCCCGGAGGGCGACGTCAAGATCGACTATGCCGGCGGGCACCCCGAGGCGTTGCTCGCCCTGACCAACGGCACGGTCGACGCCGCCGAGATCAACAGTCAGCAGCTGGCGACCGCGACGGCGGCGGGCACCTTCGATCCGTCGAAGTACCGCCAGATCTGGAAGTCGGAGGCGATCCCGAACGACCCCATCACCGTCCGGGGCAATCTCGACCCCGCGTTCAAGCGAGCCGTGGAAGACGCGCTGCTCAATCTCAGCCCCGCCGACGTCGCCAAGGTCGGCGCGTTCCTCGACGTCACCCCGCCCGGCCCGCTCGTCGCCGTCGAACACGACGTCTACCGGCCGCTGTTCGAGCTCGCCAAGGCGCTCCACCTGACCGAAGAGGACGCCTGAGGTCATGTCGTTGCGAATCAGCGCACTGCGCAAGTCCTTCGACGGCCGCGTCGTCCTCGACGGGGTAGATCTCGACGTCCAGGCGGGCGAGTTCGTCGCCGTGCTCGGCGCGAACGGCTCGGGCAAGTCCACGATCCTGCGCTGCGTGGTGGGACTGGAGTCGCCCGATTCCGGCGACATTCTGGTGAACGAGGTGCCCGCCCGGCCCGGCGCGAGCCAGGCCGCGATGGTGTTCCAGAAGATCCACCTGGTCGGCAGGCGCAGCGCCCTGGACAACGTCTGCACCGGCGCTTTGGGACGGCTGCCGCTGCACCGCTCGCTCAGCCCGCTGCTGTTCCCGGCGGCGCTGCGTGCCGAGGCGATGCGCTGCCTCGACCGGGTCGGGCTCGCCGACCAGGCGGATCAGCCGGTCCGCAGGCTCTCCGGCGGGCAGCAACAACGAGTAGCCATCGCCCGGGCACTGTGCCGGCGAGCGCCGGTCCTGCTCGCCGACGAACCAGTGTCGGCCCTCGACCCGCACGCGGCCGAACATGTGCTCACCGTGCTCGCCGGCCTGGCAGGCGACGGGCTGGCCGTGGTGGCCGTGCTGCATCAACCAGAACTCGCCCGCGAGCACGCCCATCGCGTCGTCGGGCTGGCGGACGGGTCGATCGCCGTCGACGCCGCCCCCGAGTCGGTGAGCGACCGCGACATCGAGAGCCTGTACGGCCCCGCCGGTTTGCCGCCCGTCACGGTGGCCTCGGCATGACGGCGACCACGGACGAGGCGACTACCCGGACGACGCTACCCCGCCGCCGGTGGCCCACGCCGCGCATGCTGGCCCTCGTCGGCGTCGTCGTCGCGATCCACGTGGTCGCGATGCGACAGACCGACTTCTCGCTCGGCGCCCTGGCGCAGGGATGGAGCGGGATGGCGGACTTCGTGGCCGAGGCGATACCGCCGGACCTGTCGTGGCGGGGCGTGCTGCTGCCGAGCATCAAAGCGGCCGCCGTAACTCTCCACATCGGACTGCTCGGCACCACGCTGTCGGTGCCGTTCGCGCTGGCGCTCGCCGCGCTCGCGGCGCGCTCCACCACGTCGGGGCTGCTGGCCTACCAGACCGCCCGGTCAGTGCTGTCGTTCCTGCGCTCGGTCCCGGACGTGGTGTTCGCGCTCGTCTTCGTCACCGCCGTCGGGCTCGGCCCGTTCGCGGGCGTGCTCGCGCTCGTGTTCCACAACACCGGCGTCATGGGCAAACTCTGGGCCGAAGCCATGGAGGAAGCCGACCCGGGGCCACGGGAGGCGCTGCGCGTCCACGGCGCCTCACGGGCCCAGGTCGTCAGCCACGCCGTGGTGCCCACCGTGCTGCCGCAACTGATCGGACTGCTGCTCTACCGCTTCGACGTCAACGTCCGCTCGTCCCTCGTCCTCGGACTCGTCGGCGCAGGCGGCATCGGCTTCCTCATCAACCAGTCGATCAAACTGTTCCGCTTCGACGAGATGTTCACCCACATCCTCGTCGTCCTCGTCCTCGTGATCGCCGTGGACCAGCTGTCCGGCTACATCCGCCGCCGCATCGGAAGCTGACGGTGGTGGATTCTCGGATCCCCGCTGACCGCGAGATACGCGCCACAGCTCGACCAGTACCGCGCCGGCGAGCCGATCGCGACCCCGTTCCGCAGCGCCATGACCCAGCGCCAGATGGCAATCCTGTCCGTGGCCTGGAACCAGGAAGCCGACTGGCACGCCAACGGCCGCACCCCACCAGTCTGGGAGTACCTGGTGCAGCGCCACCTGAACGGCATCCGCCACTGACCGCGTAACGGGGCGCCGTCGTCGATCGACCTAGATGCCATGAAGGTACTGGTCACGGGACGTACCGGGTTCGTCGGCGGGCACGTGGTCGCCGGGTCGGCGGCATGACTCCGGCGGATCCCGGCGACGCGGCCGGCAGCCTCGCGGAGTCGGCCCGTGGGTGGCACCGGATCCAGCTCGCCGTGCTGGGGTTCGTCGGCCTCTGCGGCGCGTTGTGGGGCGGCGACGGCTCGGCCGCCCCGACGTGGCTGCAACAGGCGGCCGGGGTGCTGGCCGTGCTGGCGTTCGTCCTCGCATGCTTGGCCGTCGTCCTCGTCGGCCGCGTCGCCTACCGCCTCGAGGGACCGACAGCCGCACCCGCGACGCCCGGTGAGCTGACCGGCAGCGCACGTCAGCTACGCACCGGCGTCCGCACCACCTACCTCGCCCTCGCGGTGCTGGTCGCCGCGACCCTGTCCGCCTGGTGGCCAGCGTCGCCGGAAACGGCGACCGTCGAAGTCTCCGACGCCAGCGGGCAGACCTGGTGCGGTCGCCTCACCGAAGCGCCACCCGGCGTCATCGGCCTGGTCACCGACGGCGGGACGCTCGGCCTCCAACTGGACCACCTCAGCGAAATCAACCAGGTGCCCGGCTGTTAACCGGGCCAGCCGACCAGGACTCACAATCCTCAAGGCGCGGGTTCAAGTCCCGCCCGGCCCACCAGCTTGATCAGGGAAAACGGGGTATCAGCTGAGCACGGCCTCTGCGCCGACCTTTCAAGATCCGCCGACCCGAATACTCCCCAACGTTGCTTGACACGGCACTAGCGATCGCCCTCGATCGAAAAGACGTTCCCGTCGGGATCCTTGAACCAGGCGACCTTGCCGCCGCCGGCACGCGGCGAGATCCCCTTGGCGTCTGTACCGTAATCGAAGCCACTCTCGAGCACGCCTTCGTACTGCTCGAAGGTCACGCCGTTCGCGGTCAGGCCGTCGACCACCCGCTCGACGTCATCGACGTACCAGGTCACCAGGGTCGCAGTCGACCGACCGGCATTGTCCGGCGATGGGTAGACAACCAGCGACTCGACACCGCCCGACGCATAGACCTTGCTGCCGTCAGCATCGGTCCGTACTACCGAGAGGCCGAGCTTCCGTTCGTAAAACTCCTCCGCCCGCGTCATGTCGGTGACTGCGATGAACGCGTTCAGTCTGTAGCCACTCAATCCCATTGGTCCTCCTCGGACACTCACCATTCTCTACGTCCACACCGGTTCCCGCGCGAGCAGCTCGCGCCGGCGGTTGATGCCGGGCTTGGCGAAGATCGTCTTGAAGTGCTGTTGGACGGTGTGTGCGGCGGCGAGCAGCGCCAGCACTTCCGGTCACCAGGGCGACAGGCCGACGGCCCGGTCAAGGAAGCTCATCCGGCCGGTGGCCGACTGGCTCTGGGAAGGTTCCGCACCGGCGAGCATGCTCACCCGCAGGTTCGGGCGATACTGGTTAG
>WHUB01000101.1 GCA_009377395.1 Actinophytocola sp.
TTGCCAGATGGCCGATCCCTGTCCCAGCGCGCGACACGACGCCCACGAGCTAGCTGCGCACACCACGCCGACCCGACGACATCGCCACGGCTCACCGTAGTGTGGGCGTTACGCGCGCATGCGCCTCATGCGCAGAGCCCACCATGCCGGCACCGCCAGCAGCAGGAGCCCGACTCCGGCGCTGGCCAGCCACGGCACCGGGCCGCGGACGGGATCGTCAACGACGCATTCCCACACGTTTTCGGCAGTGCGGCGGCATCCTCCGCCCTTGGGCAGATGAAATCCCGGCCGTGTGGTCGGCAGATAACCGGTGCCGCGCACTGCGGGGAGGTGCTTCGGCAGTGGTCGCGTGCCGTTACACGCGCGGATGACCAGCCCACCGCGGTGACGCTCGTGCGCGTACACCAGCCACGGCGTGCCGTCGCGAAGGCCCACGTCGCAGCTCGAGACGACCTCCAGGCCGTCAGGGGTTGCGTGCGGGCCGTGAGGGTTCGCCACCGTCACCGCTGGCGTGATGTCGCCCCGGTAGACCCGCGTGACGTGGAAACGCACCTCCGCCGACCGTCGGGCGTCGACCACCGTGCCAGCGAAGACGGCAGCAGCGCTGCGGACGTGACCAGCCTCACTGACCGGGGCGCACATGCACGCCGAAGCGGGCGTCGCGTCGAGGATGGTGACGAACTGCATCAGCCCCGCGAGCACCGCGGTGGCCAGCGCCGCGCCGATCCACCGAAGCATGGTCGCCCCGTCCCGCCGTTTCTCCGTTGAGCGGGCTCGCGCCGGGAATCACGTCGGTGCGACCAACGCAGCTCCCGGCACGAGGGACTTGCAGCGGAGAAATAGTCATCATTGACAATTTCCATAGCTGACGTCGTAGTCAGCCATTTGTTAGAGTGGCATTCCACTAGCAATAATGCAACGCGTGTTTCCCAATCAGGGGAATCACTTTGTTGCGTCGTCGGAAAAACGTTCCGATTTCTGTCCAGGGAAGGCTTTCCGCCAACTCTCATCAGGAATTTCGTCCCGCGAGTCAATGCCATCGCGTATAAACACGCATCGCTTGTTGTGGCCGCGGCACCAGTCGACCAGGTCGAGCGCGTGGTCCACCTCGCTGAACACGTCTATTGCGGCGTCGATAGCCATGATGTCCCACGGTTTTGGCGGGTCCAAGAGCCACGACCCAATACTCTCGCGATCACACGGCGCTTGATCGGTCGACGACGTGTCATCCACGTATTGCACAACCCACGCATTGTTCGCCATGGCCCATTTACTTACCTGGCGTCGCTGTGCGTGGGACACCGCTATCGCCAGCACCTTGGCGTCCTCGGGTCTTTTCGCTTTCTTCCGGAATCCGAACATGCGCCGCCCCTTTCGTCGCTGCCTTCTTCTTCGGCGCAGGCCACGATGATCCGGCGGCCGGAATGCTCGTTAAAGCGGACTCATACATGTGGCGTAAACGGGCCTGTGATTGGAACCACAGAGGGGGTCGCCCCATCCGGATGGTCGGCCAAACCGTCGACCAGGCGAAGGCCACCGTTGAGGCGGTAGGAGTCCTGGGCCTGAACCTCCTGACGAGGTTCACGTCGCACACCCAGACGTGGCGGGATAATCCGCTGCGGGTGCTGTCTGCCCTGGGATGCGTCGAGGTCATCGACAAGGGACGCGCCCTGGGCATAGTCCTCAACCCCGGGGACGTCATGCCGCACAGCGGCCGATCCGGATTCAAGGCCGCGTGGCGCCCGGCCGAGCCGAACCGGCTGTTGGCCTGGACCTGGGAGCGAGGACAGTGCCGCGCTCCCGTGGTCGGCGAGATCCGCGGCGCCGACCGCCGCCGAGCGCGGACAGTTCGTGGTGCGTCGCGACGGCGACAGCGCCGAGGTCGCCACCATCACACCTCAGTTCGACGTGAGCGAGGCCCGGATCGCAAGCCGCGCTCATCGTGGCCGGGACGGGCAAGTCATTGCGGGCGTCCAGCGAGACGTTCGGCGTCGCGCCGCCGCGGTATTCGTATTGTGTGGGTTCGCGCCTGGCCGCGTCGCCGGTTCAGTACGTCCGACGCTGGCTGGTGTGCCGCTGATGCTGCTTGCAGGAGTCGCTGCAATAGACGTTGCCGCGCTCGTCGGGCACCAGGTTGCGGTCGCGGAGCGCAGCCAGCGCCGCTTCGTAGGTGTCGTAGGTGGTGTGGGTTGTGAGCTGCTGGTCGCAGCCCGAGCACCGAACGATGAGCATCCTTCCCCCATTCGGGCAATTCGATATATCACCCTGTTCAACGACCGTCGACTTAGCCCGGTTCGCCAATGATGACCATGCGTGTCGTCTTCCTGCGCGCGTCGGGGCGCCAGCACCCGCCCACAAGCGCATCGGACGCTGTGAGCTGACCCGCCGGTCGGCCGAACAAAGAGTTTGGCGCTCAGCACGCTACGGTCAACGAACCCATGTCGATCATGTCCGTGATCACCGAAAAGGCCGTGGGTTCCCGCCGAGAAACCTTCAGTCGCGCTGAACTCACGGCGGAGTGCCGTAAGGATCGTGTCACCAGTGCCTACTCGATCGTTTTGCTGCTTAGGTGCGCACGTTGTCGGCGAACCGCTGGCGGGCTGCCTGCCGGGACACGCCTAGCGCCACCGCGATCTGGTTCCACGAACGCCCCTGCGAGCGGGCAGTCTCAACGGTCTCACGCAGTCGGGCTTCGTCTGCCTGGACCGTTTGCGATGCGGTCGCGGCGCGCAGGTCGCCGATGTCAACGGCCTCGGGGTCGGGTGCGTCGGCGAGCTGCTCGAACCGCTGGGCGGCGTGGGCGATCTCGCAGTCGGTGTGTCGCGTCATGTGATTCACCTCCTCATGTGAGGAACCGGTTGAACTTGGCTCGAAGTGCCATCGCGTGGATGGCGACCGGGTCGTCACCCTCGAGATCGAGAACACCGATCTCCAGTAATCTTCCGTCGGTCGCTGGCCCAATGAGCATGGTCAGGTCCTCGTCCATGACGATCCGGCGCGCCGCGGTGCGGGCAGCATGCCGGATATGCGGGGGTCGGCGCTGCCGAGTTGGCGCGCGGATGCTCGTCGGGGTTGCGCTCAGCGAGCTCTCTCGCGCGCGGCGTCAGTGCTTCTTGTCGGGCTTCGGTGGTGAGACTCGTCCGTCGGCGGATCGCAACAACCCGGCCTTCACGGGATCGATGGCTGCGGGTTGCACGCCACGATGATGGGACTCGAGCCGATCCGTAACGTTTGCGTCTTGTCCGGCGAGTTCCGACTGAAGGGGCTCGACTCCTCCGGAGGGAGGTAACGGTGAGTGCTCGGATTACTCGTCGTTTGCTGGTCGCGGCGGCCGCTGTTCTGATGGCCGCGGCGGTTCCGCCAATGGTCGCGCTGGCCGCGCCACCGCCGCCCGTTCACGTGGTGCACCCGACCGGTCAGTTCCCGGCAGACGTCGAGAATGTGCAGGCGGCCGTGGACCAGGGTGGCAGCGTTTTGCTGAAGGCGACCGATGTGGACGGCCGTCCGGTGGCGTTCAATTTCGGGACGCCAGTGCGCTCCCCCGACCGGGTCGTGTTCCTCGAGACCGATGTCGCCGTCGTCGGCGAGTCGGTGAGCCAGGGCCAGACCACCATCAATGGCGGATACATCCCGTTCTTCGGTGTCACCAAGAGCCACACCAAGATCCAAGGGATCCACTTCGATGGGCCGCTGGTTTCGGCGATCATCATCATCCGCTCCAGCGGATCCGAGATCCTGGACAACCGCATCTCGCGTGTGGTGGGCGGCCTCCTACCCTTTGGCCTGACCGAAGGTCGCGGGATCAAGTTCCTCGGCAACAGCGATCCCGCCGGTGCCATCACCGGCACTGTGCGAGTCGCCGGGAACGTCATCGAGGACATGCACGCGGATCTCTCCGATGCGATCGTGTTCGACGCGGTGGCTGCAGCCACCGCGATCGTCCACAACCGCATCGACACCGTGCAGTCCAGTGGCATCCTGGTGATCGAGAGCCGAAACACCGTCACCATCGCCCGCAACAGCATCCGGCCAGGCCCAGGTGATCCGGGCGAATTCTCCTTCGGCAACGGCATGACCATCGTCGGCAGCCGTGGCGCGTCCTACCGGGTTCAGCAGAACCAGGTGCTGGCCGAGAACCCCGGCGCCGACGGCATCCTGCTGGCCGGATTCGACGACACCGGACTGATCGACAGAGCCGTCGTCGACGGAAACACCGTCGAGATGCGTGGCTCCGACTTCGGCGGGATCACGCTCTTCGGCGGCGTGTCGAGGTCACTGGTCACCAACAACATCGTCAAGGGCGACGGACTCCTCGGCATCGACCTGGTGTCCGACGGCAGCCCCGCGCTCGCCGTCTCCAACACCTTGACCGGTAACAACGTTGCCTTGTTCGACGAGCGCCTGGCCGACGTCTTCCTGGACGTCCACACCCGGGACACCGTGCTGACCGGGAGCGGCGGGATGGTGGTCGACCTGGGCTCCGGCAACCGGATCACCGGCTACGGCCCGATCGGGCACAAGCAACACATCGGGACACAGATCCGCGACGCGCACAACGACAAGCAGGACACCCTGTCACCCACGTTCACCGGCGGGATGTCCCCGGCAAACTGAGGAGCGGTCGGGTCGAGCGAACTACGTCTTTCCAGCAGAGCGGGCTGCCCGTTGGGGTCGCGGCGTTTGTCGGCCGCGAGCGTGAACGCGCGAAGGTGGCAGACCTGATCGCGGATGCCCGGGTCGTGACGTTGACCGGCTCGGCTGGCTGCGGCAAGACGCGGCTGGCGGTGGAGGTCGCCGGGGACGTGGCGTCGCGGTTCTCCGACGGGGCCTGTTGGGTGGACCTGCAAGGGGTGAGCGAACCTGGGCTGATCGCACCGGCCGTTGGCGGGGCGGTGGGCGTCCACGAGCGACCCGACCGGGCGCTGATCGACACGCTTGCCGAGCAGCTTCATGCCCGGCACCTGCTGGTCGTGCTCGACAACTGCGAGCATGTGGTGGCAGCGTGCGCGGAGCTGGTCGCCGCGTTGTCGTCGGCGTGTCCGCGGTTGCACGTGCTGGCCACCAGCCGTGTGCCGCTGGTCGTCGGGGGTGAGGCGACGTTCGAGGTCGCGCCGCTGCCGGTGCCCGACTTCGATGCCGGGTCCGCCGGCACGGTCGCGGCAGCCGACGCGGCGCGGCTGTTCGAGGTGCGGGCCCGGCAGGTGGCCGCGGACTTTCGGATCGGTGACGACAGCGCTTCGGCGGTGGCCCAGATCTGCCGTCGGCTGGACGGGATCCCGTTGGCGATCGAGCTGGCGGCGGCGCGGATGCGGGTGCTGGCGCCGGCCCAGATCGCGGCCGGGCTGTCGGACCGTTTCAGGCTGTTGACCGGCGGCCTGCGGGGGGCGCCGGCACGTCAACAGACGCTCGAGGCATCGCTGGACTGGAGCTACCAACTGCTCGATGACGCGCAGCGGTTGGCGCTGGCGAGATTGTCGGTGTTCGCCGGCTCGTTCGAGCTCGACGCCGCCGAGGCGGTGGTGGGCGGAGCGGGGATCGACGGCGACGACGTGCTCGACCTCGTCGCTGGGCTGGCCGAGCAGTCGTTGTTGCAGGTCGCCCAGCGCCAGGGCAGGGCTCGCTACCGGCTGTTGGAGACGATCCGGGTATATGCCCGGCAACGACTGTCCGAGCTGGACGACCTCGATCGGGTGCGTGACCGCCATCTGGAGTTCCATCTCCGGCTGACGGGGCGGGCGCAGGAGGGTCTGCAGGGTGGACAGCCTGAGCCCTGGGCGGCGCGACTGGCGGCCGACCTGGACGACCTGCGTGCCGCGATGGACTGGGCGGCGGAGACAGCAGACCTGCGGGGACTGGTGGGCGTCACCGAGCCGATTGTCCGCTTCTGGTTCGAGCGCGGGCTGTCCGGGGAGGTGCACAGGCGGCTGCACGACGCGGCAGAAATACCGGGTGCCCCTGATAACGAACGCGTGCGGGGGTTGAACACCGCAGCCGCCCTGGCCTTTGCCACCAGCGAGCAGGACAGCTTCCATCGGTCGGCGAATCAGGCAGTCGCTGTGGCGCGCACCACTGATGTGGGCGGTGCGCTCGCGGTCGCGTTGGCACAACGAGCCCTGTCAGGGGTGTTCTCTGGGTTGTCGACCAACGAGCAGGTCGCAGCTGACGTCGAGGAGGCGCTGCACGTCGCGATGCGGTGCGAGGATGCGTCGACCCGCGCCCACATCCTGCAGTTCGCTGGGGCGGCGCTGCTTTGCGGCCGCTCGATCGACGCCGGGTACCACCTGTTCCAGCAGGACGTGCAGGTGTGCGAGGCCAACGACCTCGCCTTCCACCTGCCGGCCGCCCACGGCGGCGCGCTGGCGTGGTTGCCGTGGTCCGGGCGGCTCGACCAGGTACGCCGACATGCCCGGCGCACCGTCGAGCTCAGCCGGCAGCTGGCACGTCCCGGTTGGGAAGCGGCCGGGCTCACCGGGCTTGCCGCAGCCGCCGTCCTGCAGGGCGATCACATCGGAGCGCGGGACCGGTTGTCGGAGGCGCAGGTAGCGCTGGGGCCACGAGCCCTCGAGGGGACTCATTACGGGATGTGGTGGCGTCATTGGCTGTCCCTGTCGGCCTTTGCGTCCGGCGACATGGAAGCTGCGCGGGCGACGGCCGCGGAGATCGTGCGGATCGGCCGTGCTGGCGGCAGCCGCCTGGACGAGGCGACCGGCGAGTGGCTGCTGGGCCTGGTCGCCCGAAGCCAGAAGCGCGACGACGACGCGCGAGCACACTGGGCGGCCGGCCGCGCGCTGTCGACCGACCCGCGCCTGCCCCACCCGCTGGGTCGGTCGTTGCTCGGCCTCGCGGAGCTCGCCTGGGAGGACGACGACCTCGAGGAGGCGTGGGCGCTGGTCCACGAGAGCGTGGACGCCCTCAGCGACTACGGCGACCGGGTCGGGACCGCCGCCGCGCTGGAGGTGATCGCCGACCTGGCCGTGGCCCTCGGCGAGCCCGAGCGATCGCTTCGCCTGCTCGCCGCGTCGCAACGGTTCCACACCGACGCGGGCATCGCCCGCTTCCCCTTGCAGGCCGACCGTTTCGAACGCGCCCGCACCACTGCACAAGCCGCGCTGGACCCCGCCGACGCCACCGCATGCTGGGACGCGGGCGGTGAGTTGTCGCTGGCCGACGCGGTCGCCTATGCCCGCCGCGGGCGGGGCGAGCGTCACCGCCCGCAGATCGGCTGGACGTCACTGACCCCGGTCGAACGCGATGTCGTGCGGCTGGTCGCCGAAGGCCACACCAACGCCGAGATCGGTCAACGCCTGTTCATCTCCGTCAACACGGTCAAGAAATACCTGTCTCGCGTCTACGCCAAGGTCGACGTCGACGGACGCGCCGAACTCGCCGCACAGGTCGCCCGCCGCGACCTGTAGTACCCACCCGACCGGCGAAACGTAGCCGGCCGGGTGACATTCTCCGACCTTGTCCGCGGCATCGTTGCAGGTATGACCGGCCGCGAGACGCAGGGAGACAGCACATGAGCAACCAACGCACCCACCATGTCACCACCACCGACGGCGTCATCATCGGTGCGACCGTGCACGGCCAGGGGCCGCCGCTGGTGTTCTTGCAAGGGTCCATCGGCGATGGTGACCTCGACTGGCAGGCAGTGGCGGGGCACCTGAATGACCGGTTCACCTGCCACCTGCCGAGCATGCGGGGCCGTGGCCTCAGCGGCGACCACCCCGACCTCAGCTTCGGTCGCCTCGTTGACGACTTCCTCGCCTACATCGACAGCATCGGGGAACCAGTCGGACTGGTGGGCTGGTCCGCCCCGTTCGCACTTGTCGCGGCGGCGCAGTCCGACGCCGTGGACGCCGTGGCCTACTTCGAGTCCTCGATGCTGAGCCTGATGGACGAGCAGGAGCAAGCGGCTGTCGGCGGCATCTTCGCCCGCACCGGCGAACTGGCCGCCGAAGGCAGGCTGGCGGATGCAGCTCGCGCGTTCGCTCGTTTCCCCTTCGACGACGACGAGATCGCGGCGGGCGAGGCCATCGGCTACTGGGAGGCCGCCGGGCGCTACGTCCCGAACCTGCTGAAGCACCTCCAGCACGTGATGGAGCAGGGAGACCCCATCGCTGATCCGGCCGTGCTCGGCGCGATCTCCGTTCCGGTGCTGGTGCTCCACGGATCGGACACCAAGCGACTCTTCGCAGCCAGCGCGCGGACTGTGACCGACCGCGTCCCCAACGGCCGGATGCAAGAGATCCCCGGCGCCGGGCACGCCGGCCCGCTGACCCATCCCGCGGCGCTCGCCGAGGCACTCACCGAGTTCTTCGCGTCGGTGCGGCTGCGCACCTGACCCTGCTCGTCCGCCGTTGGGCCATCCCGAGAACGCGACAACGGTCCGCGTCGAGGGCGGCAAGACTCTGACGACCGATGGCCCGTTCGTGGGGATGAAGGAGGCCGTGGGCAGCGTGTTCGTCCTGGAGGCCGGCGACCTCGACGCGGCCATCGAGGTGGCCGCCCGCGTCCCAGCGGCACGCTATGGCGGCGCCGTCGAGCTCCGCCCCTCGGAGGTTGTCGAGCTCCGCCCCTCGGAGGTGTATTGGTAACGACGCTCGAACAGCTCTTCCGCGAGGAATGGGACCGCATCCTGGCCACCCGATCAGGACGCGTTCGCGATGGCCGCCGACCGATGGCCACACGACGGCGTCCCCAGCAACCCGCGCGCCTGCTGATCACGACGGCTCGGAACCGAGCGACGGATCGCATCCGTCGCGATCGGGCCTTCGCGGCCAAGTTCGCCCCGCTCGTCGCCGACGATCGTGCGGAGGTGCCGATGAACACCGCGACATTTCCCGACGAGCGCCCGGAGCTCATCTTCACCTGCTGTCACCCGGCGCTCGCAATCGAGGCGCAGGTGGCGCTCACCCTGCGCACCCTGGGCGGGCTCACCACCGACGAGGAACTTGACCGGTGGCGTCCGGTTTCGCCGAACGCATGGCGTGCACGCCGACTGCTTCGACGGCGATCACCGCGCCAACGGGCCAGCGCCACGCGACAACCGGTTCGCCATCGCCGAACCGCACAACGTGTGACCCGGGTTCTGGGCAGACCGTCACCGACTGATTCGGCGAATGTGGTCGAGGGCAGCCAGCCAGGTGTCCCCGGGAGTTCGCCGCGCTCGCGTCTCTACTGGATCATCGCTTGGGCCATCGTTCCGGTGGCAGTGACGCTGATCGCTACACCTTGACGTCGGTCTTGCATCGGTTTGTGGATGTGTGTGGTGCAGCGGGTGCCGCGAACGATGTCACAGGTAGCAGGGGTTCACGGAGGTGGTTGCCATGGCGGTACTACGACCCCGTCGATGTCTTGGACTCGAGGAAGGCGATGTCGTCACCATCGGGCGCGGCCGGAGGGGCTACCGGATCCTCCGGGTGTGGCCCAACGACATCGCCACCCTGGTCGGAATCGGCTTCACGCAGAAGACGACGGTCGCGATCGATCGACTGCACGTGCGCTATCGCCACGGCAAGGACCCGGGCCGGGCGGCGGGCTGACCACCCTGGCCAGTGCGAGGCCCTGCCGCTGACGGAATCGACGTGAGCAGACCAACTGGAAGTGGCTCCGGCGAATCGTCGGGTGTCGTCGTGAACCTGGGACGAGAACATCGGGCACAATCTCGCTTTGACGAAACGCTCGCCCTGTTCACCGGGGCAGGCGATGCTCGCGGCGTCGCCGACATCCGCCACTGGGCCACTACGAAGCCCGCCTGGCCCGCTGCGAACTCACCATCGCCCGCAGGGAGGCCGACGCCGCCCACCTACTCGCCGACGCCATCAAACGCGCCGCGGCGGGCGGCCACCGGACCAGCCACGACCGGCTACGCCACCTGCGCGATTCCGAGCGGCCCTGACCCCCTGACCACGCATGGAAGCGGTTCGCATTGCGGGCGAGCCTGTCCGTGTAGCGCTACGGCTGAAGCGCTCGCCAGGCTTCCTACTTGTAGGCGATCCCCGCGCTTGCGGGCCCGGCCAATGGAAGGATCTCGACCTGCCGGAATCCCACGTCGCGGCACCAGCCGGCGAAGTCGCTGCCGGTGTAGTCGAAGGCATCGCCGAACTCGATGAGCATGTTCAGCGACATCATCAGCCCGAACGCGTTCTCCCGGCGGGCGTCGTCGATGAGGTTCTCGATGACGATGAAGGCGCCTCCGTCGGGCAGCGCGTCGTAAGCCGATTTGATCAAGTGCAGCTTCCGGTCGAGATTCCAGTCGTGCAGGATCAGCCCCATCGTGATCACATCGGCGTGCGGCAGCGGATCGGCGAAGAAGTCTCCCGACGCCACCGATACTCGGTCGCTCAGGCCCGCGGACGCGATCGCCTTCGCTGCGATCGGCGCCACTACCGGTAGGTCGAAACTCATGCACCGAAGATGCGGATGGCGTTCGGCGATGATCGTGCTCAGCTGCCCGGTGGCGCCGCCCACATCGCAGAGGGTGCCGTACCTGGAGAAGTCGAACTTCTCGGCCAGCGCCCTGAAGTTGCCCTGCGAGATTCCGCTCATCGCGTTCATGAACTGTTCGAGCCGGACCGGGTCGGCGTAGAGCTCGCCGAACATCGCCTTGCCGCTGTGCTTGATCTCGTTCTGCGGTGCGCCGGTGCGCAGGGCCGGGGTGAGGTCGCCCCAGAATCGGTACAGGCGTGCGTTGAACATCTCCAGGATTCCGCCGATGTAGGCCGGTCCGTTCTTGTTCAGGAACAGCGCGGTCTCCGCGGTGTTGCGATAGCTCCCGCTGGGACCGTCGCCCTCCCGCTCGAGCAACCCGAGCGCGACTAGCGCGTCAAGGAAGTCGTAGATCGCCCTCGGGTGCAGGCCGAGCCGCTCGCCGATCTCCTCGCCGGTCATCGCGCCGGCATCGCCGAGCTGCGTGAACAGCCCCAGCTCCACTCCGGAGAGCAGTGTCTTCGAAGCCCAGAACCCCGCGCCGATCTGCATGATGTGCGACGGGTCAACTGCTACTTGTGTCACGAGAATTCCTCCGGCCTGTGAGTGCGCCGGGCCGCAAGTCGTCCGGGCATCGACAAGCCGACGGGTGCGCGTGGAGACTCTGCCGGTGGGCGAGAGCCCTACGTCAAACAGTTCGCGGCGGCGCTGCCATCCGTTACTCCCCAGCGCGCCGACATGAGATCGTCCGCCGACCACTACGACGACCAAACCCCGAGGCCACGTGGGGTCCGGCCGGACGCCAGCTGGCCGTGGCCGAGCGGTGGTTGAATCCTGGCCGTCTACGACCGAGCGATGCCGGTTCGAGTCCCGGTCGGTGGGCCTGGCCGGTGG
>WHUB01000102.1:0-4851 GCA_009377395.1 Actinophytocola sp.
GAAGTTGAACAGCGTGTACGCGACGCCCACGAAGAACGGGTACAGGATCCCGGCGCAGACGACGACCGCGGGCACCGCGAGCAGGTAGGGGCGTGCGACGGCCATCCGGCGGGCCAAGCCGGCGGCGCGGCGTGTGAGTCTCGCGCCGAGGAACGGGGTTCGTGCGATGGCGCCCGCGGGAGCGAGCAGCAGCGGTCGCCACACCTGGATCGGGCCGTAGAAACCCGGTGTGCACAGCCCGGTCGCGGTACGAACGCTGCCTCGGCACGCGAGGTCGAGGGAGAGGAGTCCGCCGAGGGAGTTACCGGCGACGTCGGGTTGCTCGATGCCGAGCCGTCCGAAGAAGGCTTCCAATTCCTCGCAGAGCCTGGTTCGGGTGTAGCGGTCGCCGTCGGCGAGCGGCGGGGACGCCCCGAAGCCGGGCAGGTCGACGGCGATCACGTCGCGCTCCTCGGCCAGCAGGTCGAGCACGGGAAGCCAGGACTGCCAGTGCAGGCCCCAGCCGTGCAGCAGCACCAGGGGAGGGCCGGAACCCCGGCGCTCGTAACACAGCTCGGCGCGGGTTTCGTCAGTGCTCGCGGACGGCGTTGTCCGGGTCATGGGTTCGCTCGTTTCAGTCGGGCGGCAACCGCAAGATGCGGGTGCAGATCGTCTCCAGTGCGGCGGGCACGGCGGGGTTGCGGCGCAGATGTGAGGTGCGGGCGGCGTCGTTGGCGATGGTGAGCGCGGCGTGCACGCGGATGCGGGCGGCCGTCGGGTCGAGTCGGGGATGTACGGTTCGCAGCAGGTGCACCCATTCGCTGACGTAGTCGTGCTGCGTCTGTCGGGCCGCGTGTCGCTGGTCCTCGGGCAGGTGTTCGAGCTCAGTGATCAACAGGCCGACGAGGTCATGGTGCTCCAGCGTGAAGCGGACGTAGGAGCGAACGAGTCGGCGGAGCCCGTCCGTCGCGTCGGAGGCGGTGCCGCAACTGGCCGCCAGGTCCATGAACAGCACGGCGGTGCCTCTGCCGAGCGCGGTGGTGAGTAGGTCGCGCTTGCTGGGGAAGTGGTTGTAGACGCTGGGTCCCGCGATGCCCACGGCGGCTCCGATGTCCTCAATGCCGACCCCGGTGTAGCCCTCGCGGGCGAACATCCCGACTGCTTCGGCCAGCAGCGCCTCCCGCCGGGACTGCGGCACCAGGGCCCGCCGGCGCGTCGTTTCGGGCGGCGGTGGGAAGTCGTCGGGAAGTTCGGTATCCAGGACGGAGCCGACGAGTTCGGTCAGCAGCTCGTCGTATTCGGGCCGCGGCAGGTCCAGGCGGTGAAAGGACGTGCTCATGACCGTTGCGACCATCGACCAGGCGAGCAGGTCGGTTGCGGAACGGCTCCGGTGCGGGTGTGCGTCCTGTACGCGGGAGGCGAGTTGCCGGCCGATGTCACGCAGCTCGACACGCAGGTCTCGGAGGTCTTGCGGCCGCAGGTAGCGGGCTTCCCGCTGCCACAGCACGCCGAGCTGGCGGTGATCCAATGCGAGCCCGGCTACCTGCGACGTGGCCGTCGCGCGGTCGGTGAAGTCCAGATGGTCGAGCAGGTCGTGTACTGGCGCCAGCCCGGCGGTGATGACCTCGCGGAGCAGGTCCTGCTTGCCGGCGAAGTGCCGGTAGAGGGCCGACGGTCCGATGGCGACGGACTCGGCGATGTCTCCCATGCCGAGCTGGTCGTAGCCCCGGCGGTAGAACAGGTCCGTCGCGGCGGCGAGGATGAGCGCGCGGCGGTTACGCGGCCGGGTGCCGCGAGCCGGGGCCGCGGGCACAATGCGCTGAACGGTCATGGTCGACGTCCTCCCTCGCGGCTACCTTGTCGGCCGTTGCGTTCACCCGAGCTCCAGCGAGCGGCCGATGATTTCCTTCATGATCTCGGTCGTGCCCGCGTAGATGCGGGAGATTCGCGAGTCCATCCACGCTCGGGCGATGGGGTATTCGACCATGTAACCGTAGCCGCCGTGTAGCTGGACGCAGGCGTCCATCACGCGGCCCTGCAGCTCGGTGGTCCACCATTTGGCCTTGGCGGCGTCGACCCCGGACAGTTCGCCCGCGTTGAGCTCGAGCACACAGCGGTCGACCCACTGTTGTGCGATGTCGATCTCGGTGGCCAGCTCGGCGAGCGTGAACCGGGCGTTCTGCAGCGCTCCGATGGGGTTGCCGAACGCCTTGCGCTCGCGGACGTAGTCGATCGTCCAACCCAGCGCCGCGGTCGCCTGCGCGACGGCGGCCACCGAGCACGACACCCGCTCCTGGGCGAGGTTACGGGTCAGGCCGAAGAACCCCTCGCCCTCATTGCCGAGCAGGTTGACCACGGGCACCCGGGCGCCGGTGAACGCCAGCTCCGCGGTGTCCTGGGCGTGCAGGCCGACCTTCTCCAGCTTGCGCCCGCGCTCGAACCCCGGGGTGTCGCGCTCCACCACGATCAGGCTGATGCCCTTGTGCGGGTGCTCGCCCGTGCGCACCGCGACGATCACCAGGTCGGCGTTGATGCCGTTGGTGATGAACGTCTTCGCGCCGTCGATGACGTAGTGCTCGCCCTCGCGGACGGCCTTGGTGCGGATGCCGGACAGGTCCGAGCCGGTGCCCGGTTCGGTCATCGCGATCGCGGTGATCAGCTCACCTGAGGCGATGCCCGGCAGCCAGCGTGCCTTCTGCTCGTCGTTGCACAGTTCAAGGAAGTAGGGCATGCAGACGTCGGACTGAAGTGCTGGCCCGAGGATCGCGGGCATCACCCCGAGTCGCGCGCCCTCCTCCTGCAGGATGGCGTTGTAGCGGAAGTCGCTGACCCCGCTGCCGCCGAACTCCTCGGGTACGCCGAAGCCCAGCGCGCCGAGCTCGCCGATCTTGGTGAACAGCTCGCGCGGCACGATGCCCGCCCGCTCCCAGCCCGCGTAGTTCGGCTCGACCTCCTTCTCCAGGAAGTCCCGCATGCTTTCCCGGTAGGCGTCGTGCTCCGGATCGAACAGATTCCGTTGCATAGCTCAGTGCACCTGCCGATCGGCGTCGCTCCAGTACTTCTCGCGGAGTTCACGCTTGAGGATCTTGCCGGCGCCGGACACGGGCAACTCCTCGACGAACTCGGTGCTGCGTGGTGCTTTGTAGCCGGCGATCCATGTCTTGGCGTGCTCGCGAATCTCCTCCGCGGTGGGCTGCTCGCCCGGCTTGAGCACCACGACCGCGTGCACTCGCTCGCCCCATTCCTCGTCGGGAACCCCGATGACGGCGCACTGCGCGACGGATGGATGCTGGGCGACGGCGTTCTCCACCTCGGCGGAGTACACGTTCTCGCCGCCGGTGACGATCATGTCCTTGATCCGGTCGACGATGAACACGTAGCCCTCGTCGTCCATGTAGGCGCCGTCGCCGGTGTGCATCCACCCGTCCCGCACCGCAGCGGCGGTCTCCTTGTTCTTGTTCCAGTACCCGCGCATGACGTGTCCGCCGCGGACGACGACCTCGCCCACGGTTCCGCGCGGTACCTCGTTGTCATCCGCGTCGACGATGCGCACCTCGGCGTGCGGTGCGGCCCGCCCGGCCGACCGCAGCAGGCCGGCCTTCATGTGGTCGTCGGGACCGAGCAGGGTGGCGATCGGCGCGAGCTCGGTCATGCCGTAGGCCTGGGTGAAACTCGCATTGGGGAACGCGTTCATGGCACGCTCCAGCACGGCCTTCGGGATCGGCGACGCCCCGTAGAGCACCGCACGCAGGCTCGACAGGTCGTGCTCGGCCAGGTCGGAGTGGTCGACCACGGCCTGGATCATGATCGGCACCAGCAGGGCGTCGGTGACCTGCTGCTGCTCAATTGCGTTCATGACGGCGACCGGGTCGAACATCGGGATGATCAGGTGCGTGCCACCGAGCGCGGTCACGGCCCCCCAGCCGGCCAGGTCGGCCAGGTGAAACATCGGCGCCGCATGCAAATACGTGGTGCCAGGGCGGAACAGGTAGCCGCTCGAGATCGCGCCCAGCGACGACGTGAGCATCGCCGCGTGGGAGAGCATCACACCCTTGGGGAAGCCGGTGGTGCCGCCGGTGTAGAACAGCCCGGCCACCTCGTCGCCGCCACGGCGGGCATCATCGATCGGCTCGGCCCCGGCGATCAACTCCTCATACGACAGCGCACCCTCCGGTGCCGGCCCGTCACCGGTGTGGATCACGGCCTGCAGCTCCGGATACGCATCCTTGATCGCGGGCAGCATCTTTCCGAACGTGTCGTCGACGAACAGCACCTTGGTCTGGGAGTCCTTGAAGGAGTAGACGATCTCGGCGGGGCTCCAGCGGATGTTCACCGGGTTGAGCACCGCGTTAGCCCACGGCACCGCGAACAGGTACTCGTGGTAGCGATCGGAGTTCAGCGACAGCATCGCGACGCGATCGCCGTCGCCGACACCCAGCCCGCGCAATGCGCCCGCCAGCCGGGCGACCCGATCGGCCACCTCGCGGAAGGTGCGCTTGCGGTCGCCGAACACGGTCATGACGGCGTCCGGAGTCTGCTGAACCGACCGGTGCAAGCCCTGGGTCAGATACATGAAACTGCTCCTCTGCGGATGGTGTCGAGGGGTGTCAGAAGACGAACCCGCCGCCGCAGACCAGGGTCTGGCCGCTGACGTAGTCGGATTCGGGGATGCAGAGCAGGTAGACCGATCCGGCGGCTTCGGCAGGGGTGCCGCCGCGGCCGAGCGGGATCATCTGCTCCATCGCCGACAGCAGGTCGGGGTTGACACCAACCTTGATCTCCTTGCCTTGCACGTCGATGGTGGAGTCGCCGTCGGCCGGACCTTCGGTCAGCCGGGTTTTGATCAGCCCGAACGCGACGGTGTTGACGGTG
>WHUB01000102.1:4861-11141 GCA_009377395.1 Actinophytocola sp.
TTCTCGGCGAAGCCGTCGTCGGTCACGCTGCCCGCGCAGGCGACCGCCTTGCCGCCAGCGGCCTCGACGGCCTCGACGGTCTCCTTGGCCGGGCCCTCGTCGAGGTCGTTGACCACCACGGACGCGCCGTCGGCGGCGAGCTTCAGGGCGATCTCGCGCCCGATACCCCGTCCGGAGCCGGAGACGATGGCGACCTTGCCGTCAAGCTTTCCCATGGGTATCAAGCCTTTCTCCGTCGATCTCGACGACTGCGTCGCCGGTGAGGGTGGTGGTGCCGTCGGCCAGGGTGACGGCGAGTTCGAGCGTGGCAACGCCCTCCTCGACGGACACGACCTTGCCGGTGCAGGTCGGCTTGCCGTGGATCGGCGTGATGGCGGCGAAGCGCACTCGGTAGGAGCGGATCTGGCCCTGCGGTACCCAGTTCGTCAGCAGCCTGCCGAGGTAGGCCATGGACAGCATGCCGTGCGCGAACACGTCGTCCAGCCCGGCGGATCTCGCTACGTCGAGGTCGATGTGCATCGGGTTGTGATCTCCGGAGGCCCCGGCGAACAGGGCCAGGGTCGTGCGAGAGATCGGCTTGAGCTCCAGCGGCGGCAGCTCGGTGCCCGCCTGGATGTCGGTCATCGCAATCACTCGGCCATCTCCGGGTTGCGCACGATGATGGTGCTGGTCGCTTCGGCGACGAGTTCGCCGTCGCGGGTAATATCGGTGCGCTTGAGCAGGAACTCCATCGCGCCGCCCTTCTTGCTGAGCACGTCCACGATGCGCGGCTGCAGGGTCAGCGTCTCGCCGGCGTGGGCCATCGAGTGGTAGGTGAAGGACTGCTCGCCGTGCAGCACCCGCCGCAGGTCGACGCCCAGGTCGGCGAGGTAGCCGAACGGGTCGGGCGATTCCAGCTCCATGCTGAACAAGAACGTTGGCGGTACCGGCAGGTCCGAGTGTCCGGCCCGCTTGGCGGCGTCGGTGTCGGAGTACACCGGGTCTGTCTCACCGATGGCCTTGGCGAAGAACCGCAACCGGCCCCGCTCCACCTTCACCGTGTTCGGCGCGAGCTCCAGCGCCTTGGCCTGCTCCACGTCGATTGCCATGCTCAGCTCACCTTCTCGTAGAGAGTCACCACGGCCGCGCCGCCGAGGCCGATGTTGTGCTGCAGCGCCAGGTTCACGTCCTCCACCTGCCGCTTCTCGGCCTGGCCGCGCAGTTGCCACACCAGCTCGGCACACTGCGCCAGTCCGGTCGCACCCAGCGGGTGCCCCTTGGACAGCAGCCCGCCGGAGGGGTTGGTGACCACCCGGCCACCGTAGGTGTTGTCGCCGTCGGCGATGAACTTCTCCGCGGTACCTTCCGGCGTCAGCCCGACCGCCTCATAGGTCAGCAGCTCGTTGGCGGTGAAGCAGTCATGCAACTCGACTACTCGGATGTCCTCCGGAGACACCCCGGCGTCCTCGCACACCTGCGTCGCCGCCGACTTCGACATGCCGTAGCCGACCAGGCCGATCATGTCGTCGAAGCTGTCCGGGGTGTCGGTCGTCATGGCCTGCGCCTTGATCGCCACGTCGACCCGCAGCCCGTGCTTGCGGGCGAAGTCCTCGCTGGTGATCACCGCCGCGGCCGCGCCGCAGGTCGGCGGGCAGCACTGCAGCCGGGTCAGCGGGCCGTAGATGTGCGGCGAACCCAGCACCTCCTCGACCGTGGTCGGGTCCCGGAACACCGCGTACGGGTTGTTCGCCGCATGCGCCCGCGACTTGACTGCGATCCGGGCGAAGGTCTCCGGCTTGGTGCCGTACTTCTCGGCGTATTGGCGGCCTGCGCCGCCGAACATCTGCGCGGCCATCGGCACCCCTTCGATCACCTCCTGGTGCTGCCCGGAGACCTCGTAGAAGCGGGTGAACGGACCGGGCCGGTCGTCCCACTGCGACACCAGCGCGCCGCGCTGCATCTGCTCGAACCCGAAGGCCAGCACGCAGTCGGCCGCGCCACTAGCCACCGCCTGCCGGGCCAGCCACAGCGCCGACGAGCCCGTCGAGCAGTTGTTGTTCACGTTGACCACCGGCACGCCGCTGAGCCCGACCCGGTACAGCGCGTTCTGCCCGGACGTCGAGTCGCCGTACACGTAGCCGGCGTAGGCCTGCTGGATCTTCCCGTAGTCCACGCCGGCGTCGGCGAGCGCCGCCTTCAGCGCGCCTTCGGCGAGCACGTCGTAGGGGTCGCTCTTGCTCGGCGTGGCGAACGGGACCATGCCCACTCCTGCCACGATCGTCCGTCCGCGCATCCAAACTCCGATCTATAGCTAGCGGCTCTTCACTTAGTAGAGCAGAAACCCTTGACATGTGCCAGTAGTGTTCGTCATGGTTCCCTGTACAACTTCTACTCGTTCACTAGAGGAACTCTGCAATGAGCGGTGAGACTCCCACGACACTCTGTGCGGCATTCCAGAGGCACGTGTCCCGAATCCCAGCCGAGACCGCGGTCCGCACTCCGGATGGTTCCGTCAGCTACACCTGGCGCGAGTACGGCGACCGGGTGCGCCGGGTCGCCGCCGGGCTTGCCGCGCTCGGGGTCGGCCGTGGCGACACGGTGGGCATCATGCTGACCAACAGGCCTGAGTTCCACGTGGTCGACAGCGCGGCGCTGCACCTGGGCGCTGTCCCATTCTCGGTCTACAACACCTCGGCACGGGAGCAGCTCAGCTACGTGTTCGGCAACGCGGACAACCCGGTGGTGTTCTGCGAGCGGCAGTTCGTGCCGACGCTGCGCGAGGCGATCGAAGGCACCAAGGTCGAGCACCTCGTCAGTGTCGACGGCGAGGCGGACGGAGCCATCACGCTGGACGAACTCGAGGCCAAGGTGGGTGAGGACTTCGACTTCGACGCCGCCTGGCGCACCGTCGAGCAGGGTGACGTCGCGACGCTCATTTACACCTCCGGCACGACGGGACCGCCCAAAGGTGTCGAGCTCACCCATGCCAACCTGCTGGCCGAGGTCGACGCGGTGACCGACATCGTGCCGCTCGACCACACCGACGCGGTCATCTCTTACCTGCCCGACGCGCACGCCGCGAACCGGGTGCAGTGCCAGTACATGAGCATCGGCACCGGTATCCAGGTCATCACGGTCGCCGACCCGAAGCAGGTGATCGACGCACTGACGCAGCTGCGGCCGACCTTCTTCGCCGCCGTGCCCCAGATCTGGTACAAGCTCAAGGCCAAGCTCGAGGCGGCGCTGGCCGCAGAGCACGGCGTGAAGAAGACCCTGGGGACCTGGGCCGTCGAGACCGGCAAGAAGGTCGCACAGCTCAGGTCGGACGGCAAGTCCGTGCCGTTGCCGCTGAAGGTCCAGCACACGCTGGCGGACAAGCTGGTGCTGGCCAAGCTGCGCAGCAAGCTCGGCATGGACAACTTCCGCCTGGCCGCATCGGGCGCGGCGCCGATCGCGCCGGACACGATGGCGTTCGTGCTCGGGCTCGGCATCCCGGTCAGTGAGGTGTGGGGCATGTCCGAGCTGTCCGCCCTGGTGACCTTCAACCCGCTCGACGCGCCGCGGATCGGCACCGTCGGCAAGCCGGTCAAGGGCATGGAGCTCAAGCTCGCCGAGGACGGGGAGATCCTGGCGAAGGGGCCGCTGGTGATGCGGGGCTACCGCAAGGACCCGGAGAAGACCGCGGAGACCGTCGACCCGGACGGCTGGCTGGCCACCGGCGACATCGGCACTATCGACGCCGACGGCTACCTCAGCATCGTCGACCGCAAGAAGGAACTGATGATCAACGCGGCCGGCAAGAACATGTCGCCGTCCAACATCGAGAACACCGTCAAGGTGGCCTGCCCGCTGGTCGGCTCAGTGATCGCGATCGGCGACAACCGCAAGTACGTGACCGCCCTGATCGCCCTCGAGCCCGACGCGGCTGCCGAGTTCGCCGAAGGCAAGGGAATCACGGCCATCGCGCCGGACGCCCTCGCCGTCAATCCCGAGATCTACGCCGAGATCGAGGCCAGCGTCACGGCGGCCAACGAGAAGCTGTCCCGCGTCGAGCAGATCAAGAAGTTCACGGTCCTGCCGACCCTTTGGGAGCCGGGCGGTGACGAGCTCACCCCCACCATGAAGCTCAAGCGCAAGCCGATCGCCCAGAAATACCAGGCCGAGATCGAGGCGCTCTACGCGTGACCAGCAGGAAGGCTCAGACAAATGGCTCGCACCAAGTCCCACGGTAGCGTGGTCGGCAAAGTCGTCGCGATCACCGGTGGCGCTCGTGGCATCGGCAGAGCGACCGCCGAGGCGTTCCTCGCCGCGGACGCCAAGGTGGCCATTGGCGACCTCGACGCCGAGCTGGTGGCCAAGACCGCCGCCGAGCTGGGCGCCAAGCCCGGGACCCAGGTCGTCGGGTTCCCACTGAACGTGACCGACGAGCGTTCGTTCGCCAACTTCCTGGATGACGCCGAGGCCGAGCTCGGCCCGCTGGACGTGCTGGTGAACAACGCCGGGATCATGCCGACCGGATTGTTCGCCGACGAGTCCGTCGAGATGACCGACCGGATCATCGACATCAACCTGCGCGGCGTGGTCACGGGCGCTCGGCTCGCCACCGGGCGGTTCGCCGCGCGGGGCAGCGGTCATCTGATCAACATCGCCTCGCTGGCCGGGGTGAGCGGCTTCCCGGGAGTGGCCACCTACTGCGCCAGCAAGCACGCCGTGGTCGGGTTCACCGAGGCGCTGCACCGGGAACTGGCTGGGCACGGCGTCGGCGTGACGGCGGTGCTGCCGGGCGTGGTGCGCACCGAGCTGTCCGCGGGCGCGAACACGCCGCGCTGGATGGAGGCCGTCACCACCGTCGATCCGGAGGACGTGGCCCGCGCGATCGTCGGGGCGGTGGGCCGCAAGCGGCCGCTGGTCACGGTGCCGCGGCGGCTCGGATCCACCCTGAAGGTGATGTCGGTGCTGCCCTACCGCGCCCGCCGGGTCGCCGAGCGGGTCACCGGCGCCGACAGCGCCTACACCGCGCCGGACTCGAAGGCTCGCGAGGCCTATCACCGCCGGCTCACCGGAGGCGGGTCGTGACCACCTCGCTCGAGGTGCGGTCCCCGGTGCACGGCCGGGTGCTCCGGGTGCTGCCCGACGAGTCGCCCGAGGTGGTGGCCGCCGCGGCCCGCGCGCTACGAGAACACCAGCCGGAGTGGGAGGCCATCGGGCCCGATGGTCGCGCGCAGTGGCTGCGCGAGCTGCGGGACTGGCTGCTCGACGAGGCCGCTCAGCTCGCGGACGTGATCCAGTCGGAGTCCGGCAAGCCGCGTGCTGAGGCCGAGGTCGAGGCGCCGTGGCTTGCCGAGCTGATCAACTACTACGCGGGCAACGCGGCGACGTTCCTGGCCGAGGAACGGCTGAAGTCCTCGGGACTGCTGACCGTGCTCAAGCGGCTGGCGAGGGTGTACCGGCCGTATCAGGTGGTCGGGGTGATCTCGCCGTGGAACTTCCCGCTGGCGATGCCGGCCCTTGACGTGATCCCGGCACTGCTGGCCGGCGCGGCCGTGCTGCTCAAGCCGTCGGAGGTCACCCCGCTCTCGGCGCTGGAACTCGCGCGCGGCTGGAGCGAGATCGGTGCGCCGCCGATGCTCGCCGTGGTCACCGGTACCGGCCAGGCCGGTGCGGCGCTGGTGGACAACGTGGACTTCGTGCAGTTCACCGGGTCGGCCAAGACCGGGCAACTGGTGGCGCACCGGGCGGTCGACCGGCTGGTGCCCTACAGCTTGGAGCTGGGCGGCAAGGACCCGGCGATCGTGCTGGCCGATGCCGACCTGGACCGGGCGGTGCCCGGGGTTGCCTGGGGCGGGCTGTTCAACTCCGGTCAGGCGTGCGTGTCGATCGAACGGGTCTACGTCGAGGCACCGATCTACGACGACTTCGTGGCACGGCTGACCGACCGGGTGTTCTCCCTGCGCCAGGGCGCTGATGACGCGAGTTTCCGCTACGACCTCGGCGCGATGGCGACCGCAGCCCAGCGTGACCTCGTCGACCGGCATGTCCAGGACGCCGTGGCGTCCGGCGCGAAGGCCCTCACCGGCGGCAAACCGACCGGGCAGGGCACCTTCTACGAGCCCACTGTGCTCGTCGACGTCGACCACTCGATGACCTGCATCCGGGAGGAGACCTTCGGTCCCACCATCCCCGTCATCAAGGTCGCCGACGCCGAGGAGGCGATCAAGCTCGCCAACGCCACCGACTACGGCCTGGCGGCCTCCGTCTGGACGAAGGACGCCGCCAAGGGCGAGGCGATCGCGCGGCGCGT
>WHUB01000103.1 GCA_009377395.1 Actinophytocola sp.
CGCGGGCGGCTTCAGCCGGATGCTGCACCTCGGCGCCGAGGAGAAGCTGCTCGCCTTCGACCTCGCCGCGCGGGGCCCGAGGTGCGGGCACACCACGGCCCGCCTTCCGGCAGCAGGTACTCGTGGTCGCCCCGCACGAACGACGTGGTCCATGATCCGTGCACGTGCCACAGCAGCACTCGCAGCGGGCGGGGTGGTGGGCTCATGGCGAAGGAGTTGCCGCAGTCGCCGTCCATAAACGTCGCTTCGTAGCGTCACCACGTCGCTGTCAGCGTGTGGCCAGCCGGTCGGCCCGGGCTTGATGCAGCTTGCGTTGCACCGCCCGGTCAGCCGCGGCCTGGGTCGACTCGAGCTGGACGACGCTGAGCACGTCGGTCTCGCGGTCGTAGGAGACCGGCGGGATGGCTTCCAGCGCGCGGACCGTGTCGGCGTCAGCGTCGGCCCGCAGGGCGGCCCGCACCAGCGTGGCCTTATCGGCCGGGTAGTCGACGCCGGATAGGGCCTGGCACAACCGATTGACATCCGTGGCCATGACCGACCTCCGTTGTCCGCTGGTCGACGATGTGTCGCGTCGATGTCCGTGGATAGCCACCGGCAGCTCAGGGCAAACGCTTCCGGTGACGTTTACCGACCGGGCCCGCGGGTAGCACCCCAGCATGGTGAGCATCGGATACTTCCTGTCCTGCGAGGAGTTCGGTCCGCGCGAGCTGGTCCGGCAGGCGCAACTCGCCGAGCACGCCGGGTTCGACCAGCTGTGGATCTCGGACCACTACCACCCGTGGACCGCCGAGCAAGGCAACAGCCCGTTCGTGTGGTCGGTCATCGGGGCACTGTCCGAGGCGACCAGCCTGCCGATCACCACCGCGGTCACCTGCCCGACGGTCCGCATCCATCCCGCGGTGATCGCGCAGGCCGCCGCGACGGCGGCGGTGCAGACCGGCGGCAAGTTCACGCTCGGCGTCGGATCCGGCGAGGCGCTCAACGAGCACATCCTCGGCGACCGCTGGCCACCGACGCCGGAACGACTCGACATGCTCGACGAGGCGATCGACGTCATCCGCAAGCTGTTCACCGGCGAGCAGGTCACCCACCGGGGCAGGCACTACGCCGTCGACAACGCTCGCCTCTACACGCTGCCGGATCAGCAGGTGCCGATCTACGTGTCCGGCTTCGGACCGAAGGCGGCGCGTCGCGCCGGCGAGATCGGCGACGGCTTCTGCGTCGTCATGCCCGACGCCGAGCTGATCACCACCTTCCGCGACAGCGGCGGCGGCGACAAACCGGTGCAGGGCGGGCTGAAGGTGTGCCAGGCCGATACCGAGGCCGAGGGCGTCGCCACCGCGCACCGGCTGTGGGCGAGCGAGCAGCTGCCGGGGGAGCTGGGCCAGACGCTGCCCCGGCCGGCCGACTTCGAGCACGCGACCAGTCTCGTCACCGAGGACATGGTGCGCGAGAACGTGCCGTGCGGGCCCGACCTGGACAAGCAGATCGCCGCGGTGAAGGAGTTCGTGGACGCGGGCGCCGACGAGGTGTTCGTGCAGCAGATCGGCCCCGAGCAGCACGCGTTCTTCCAGTCCTGGGAGCAGGAGGTGCTGCCCGCGCTGCGCTGACCGGCGCTACGCCTCGACGAGCGTGCCGGCGAGGCGGCCATCACCGGCCGACGGAGACTCCGTCGGCCGGTGATGGCCGTGCCGCCCGGCCGGTCCGAACCGGGATCAGTGCGATGACGCCGGTTCGGACTCACCTGCCCTGATGTCGGTGCCGACGTCGAGCTCAGCTCGCTCGGCCGCGAGTCGCCGCAGGGCCTCG
Source organism: Actinophytocola sp. (assembly GCA_009377395.1). Classification (GTDB taxonomy): domain Bacteria; phylum Actinomycetota; class Actinomycetes; order Mycobacteriales; family Pseudonocardiaceae; genus Haloechinothrix_A. The sequence goes on from WHUB01000103.1 coordinate 1,810, forward strand.
TCGCGAGTGACGGTCGTGCGCGGAGTGGCGATGCTGACCAACACGCCGGCCACGATCGCCGCGGCCAGCGACGGGATCACCGGGTAGCCCCAGTACTCCGTCATCGACTCGCTCATGTTCACGATCGTGGCCACGGCGGCGCCACCGACGATCGCGGCCACCGCGCCCTGCCAGGTGGCACGGTGCCAGAACTTGCCAAGCACGGCGGCCACCAGCAACCCGGTCAGCACAGTCGAGATCATCAGCGTGATGTAGTCGATGATGGTGTCGGCGACCAGCGCACCTCCCAGCGACAGCGCGAGCACCGCGGCCAGCGCGGCCCGCGAGTAGCGCACCATGTGCTCGGCCTGCGGCAGCTTGCCGGTGACCAGGTGCACGACGTCGCGCAGCAGGATGGTGACGGCGGTGATGGCGTCGGAGTCGCCGGAGGACATCGTCGCCGACAGGCCCGCGACCAGCAGGAACGCCCCGATCCACACTGGGAAGACCTCCGTCGCCAGGTACGGGAAGGCGAGGTCCGGGTTCTCCAGCCCGGGTGCCAGGCCGCGGGCGGCGAGACCGGCGATCGCCGGCATGATCGCGAACGCTGCGAACAGCACCCCGACGAGTGCGAAGCTGCGCCGCACGGTCGCGCTGTTACGGGCGGAGTAGATGCGCTGCCGGTAGGACGGCGTCGCGAGCACACCCACCGCGATGACCAGCGCCAGCGACACCGCGGGGACCGGGCCGAGGGCGTCGACGCCGAGGAACGACGTCGCCTCGGCGGGCACCGACTCGCCCAACTCATCGGTACCGCCGATCTTCACCAGGGCGAGCACGGCGAGCACAGTGAACCCGACGAACAAGATCGTGCCCTGCACCGCGTCGGTGATCACGACGGCGAGATAACCGCCGATGATGGTGTAGAGCCCGAAGCCGAGCGCGACGACGATCTTGGCGATAGTGGGGTCCATCCCGGTCAGGTATGACAGGTACAGCGACCCGCCGAGGATGTGCGCGCCGAGCCAGCCGATCTCCGCGATCAGCAGCACCACCGCGACCAGGCCCTTGATGGCCTTGCTCGCGCCGTAGTAGAAGCTCATCTCCTCGGCGAACGTCATGAAGCCGTACTTGCGCACGTCGGCGAACAGCCACAACAGGCAGAACACGCCGAGCGCGCCGCCGATACCGTAGAGCGCGCCCGCCCAGCCGCTCTCGTACGCGAATCCGACCGCGCCGAGGCTGGAACCGGTCCCGACCAGCGTGGCGAGGGTGGTCCCGGTGAGCAACGGTGTGTTGAGCCGCCTGCCCGCGAGCAGGAAGTCCTCGCCGGTGCGGTTGCGGCGCGCGACCCAGATCCCCAGGCCGAGGAACGCCACCAGAGCGCCGAGGAACGCGAGCAGGTAGGTGAGGTCGGATGCGGCCTTCATGCCTGACCTCCCGGCCGGTACAGCACGGCGTCGACCTCGATGTCGAAGCCGGGCAGATCTGCCTGCAATGTCGTTCGCACGGGCGGCTCATCGCCGAAGTACTCGGCGAACAGCTCGTTCATCGCGGCGAAGTCGTCGAGGTCGCGCAGGTACACGCCGACGCGCACGGCGTCGGCCAGCGACGCGCCCGCGGCCTTGGCGACAGCGGCCAGGTTGTCGAACGTCGCCCGCGCCTGGTCGTCGAACGGGCCCTGCACCCGGGTGTCGTCCGGCCGGGCCGGGATGGCGCCCGCGAGGTAGACGAAGTCGCCTGCGACGACGGCCTGCGAGTAGGGACCGCCGGGTGGCCCGGCGTGCGGCGTGCTGATGACCTGCTTGGCCATGGGTGAACCCTTTCTCTTTCTCCGGTGGGGAACTTCGGTGTCAGAAGACGGTGCGGATCGCGTCGATCACGCGCTCGTGCTCGTCGAGCACGGGGATCAGCTGCCACTTGTCAAACACGGTGCAGGGATGCGACAGCCCGAGCTCGACCACGTCGCCGACTCGCAGCATGTCGGGTTCGGCGTCGCAGAACCCGTGGTGGTCGTTGAGCTCGATGACGCGAACTTGCCCGGCTGCGGGAATGCGGTCGCCGTCGCGATGCACCGAGCGCACTACCGGCAGGTCGATGTCGAACGACACGTCCCGTTTGCCGACGCCGAGCAGTGCCCTGCCGGGCTCGGGGCACGACAGCACGCGGGCGAAACAGGACAGCGCGGGCAGCAGCGGGTCGGTGTCCGCGCCGCTGCGCAACGGCGAACTGCGCTCGTAGGACAAGTCGTCGTGGGTGAGGTAGCAGCCGGAGCGGATGACACGTCGCACCGGACGGGACAGCGCCGGGAGCGCCGCGAGCGCCTCGGCAACCAGGTCCGGGTAGCCGCTGCCGCCCGCGGTCACGACGATCTCCTCGGTGTCGCTGAACACGCCGCGTGCGTCGGCGCTGACGACCAGATCGGTGAGCTGGCCGAGCCAGGCCTTGGCGGCTTCGATGGCCTCGTCGTCGCGCCGCTGCGGCAGCACGCCCTCGTACCCTTCGATGCCCGCCAGCCGGAGCTGCTCGCTGCGCGCGATCCGCTCCGCGAGGTCCAACGCCTCTGCGGCGTCACGGACACCGGTACGCCGTCCCGGCACGCCGAGCTCCACCAGCACCGGCATCGGGCGCGGGGCCGATGCCAGGTGGCTTTCCATCACGTCGACGGCGGCATGGGAGTCCACAAGGGACAGTGGGTCGAAGCCGGGCTCGGCAACGGCGTCTGCCAGCCAGGTGAGCTGGCCTGGCTCGACGACCTCGTTGGCGATGAGCACCCGTGGCACGCCGTGGTCGCGCATGATCCTGGTCTGCGCCACGGTGGCCGCGGTGATGGCCCAGGCGCCGCGCTGGACCTGTGCGGACCAGAGCCGAGGGGCCATCGTGGTCTTGCCGTGCGGCGCGAGGTCGACGTCGTGCTCACGGCACCAGCGAGCGAACCGGTCGATGTTGTGCGTCAGCGCGCTCTCGCGCAGTACGACGGCCGGCAGCCACAGGTCCGCCAGCCGCCACCCGGCGTCCTTGACGTTGGCCGGGGCGACAGGGCTTATCGGCAGGCTGCGGGCGGGTACGGGCTCGTTGTCGAGGGCGGCGATGCGGTCGGCGGGAAGTCCCTCGGACGTGGCGGAAAGGCTCATGCGCGGGCTCCTCGGGGGAACGGTTCGTCGAAGTCCTCGGACCGGGTCAGCCGTGGTGCGGCGGCGTCGCGCGTCTCGGCGCGGCGGGCCTTCTCGGCCCGGTCCTGGGCCGCACTGAGCGGAACCCAGGGTGGGGGTGGTTCGGCGGCCACGGGTGGCAGCAACCGGCCGGCGACGTAGGTGGCGGTGTTGGTGAGCCGCAGCGGGGCGGTGCGTGTCCCGCCGTGCACGTCGAATACCGGAAATTCGCCTTCCTCGGCGGCGAACACCGCGATGTCGGCCTGCGTCCCCACCGCGAGCACGCCCGCGTCGATGCCGACCGCGCGGGCGGGCCGTACGGTGGCTGCCTCGACGACGTCGGCCGCACTCCATCCTGCGGCCAGCAGCTTGGTCATCACCGTGGGCAGGTCGAACGCGGGCCCGTGCACGGAACGGGCGTGCAGGTCGCTGGAAATGATCGGCCGGACGCCCCCGGCGAGTTCGACGTCGAGCACCTCGAAGTCGAACGCCCCGGAACCATGCCCGAGGTCGAACACCACTCCGGCCTCCAACGCGCGGCGCATGGCGCCGGTGAGCGTGCCATCGGAAACCAGGTCGGTCGGCGCGCCCGACGCGCAGTGGGTGAGGATGTCCCCCTCGCCGAGTAGACCGAGGATATCCGCGATGTGCGGGGGACCGTAGCCGACGTGCACCATCAGCGGCCGCGACAGCCGCCGTGCCAGCTCGACCGCGCGGCGTAGCGGTTCCAGTCCGTTGGGCCCGACCGTGTTCTTGTCGATCCGCGCCTTGACCCCGACGACGAAGTCGCCGAGCCGCGCGGCGACGGCGGCCGCGGCATCGACGTCGAGATGACCGAGTACGTGGTGCTCCCCGGTCTCGGCGACCAGGCCGAGCCCGGAGACGTTGATCAGCGCCTTGATCCGTGCCGCCGATGTCGTGGCTACGTAGCGGTGGAGGCCGTCGATGCTGTACGCGCCGGCCGATCCGGCGTCGATCCAGGTCGTGACGCCGGTACGCCACGCGGTGGCGTCCGGATCGATCCCCCAGTAGCTGCCGCCGTGCCAGACGTGCGTGTGCAGGTCAACCAGCCCCGGTGTCACCAGGGAGCCGGTCACGTCGACCACCTCGGCGGCACGCTCCGGTGGCAGACCGGGCGCGACGGCGGCGACTCGGCCCGCGCGTACCGCGATGTCCGCGACCCCGTCGTGCTCGGATCCGGGGTCGACGACGCGGCCACCGCGCAGCAGGAGGTCCCACATGGCCACCAGCTCTTCCGATCTTGCTGCGTATGTTGCAGCACTGTTGCGTATGTGTCAGCAAAGTATGTAGCATTCGGCGAAGTATGACGTCAAGGCCCGCCCTCGGGCCGAGCAGGAGGTGTGGGTGAGCGCGGAACGCGATGACCCGGTGGACGCGGCGTGTGTCGGCGAGACGATGGCACTACTCATTCCGGAGCCACCCGTTTCCGGTGCCGACGCGGCGACGTTCCGCCGTGACATCGGGGGCGCGGAGTCCAATGTGGCCATTCATCTCGCGCGGGCGGGGCATCGGGTGACCTGGCACGGCGTGCTCGGTGACGACGGCTTCGGCGAGTACGTCGCGCGGCGGTTGACGGCGGAAGGCGTCGCGGTCGGCGGCAGAACCGACCCCGCGAGGCCGACCGGGCTCTATCTCAAGGAACTCCGCTCGCAGGGAACCCAGGTGCGCTACTACCGGGCAGGGTCGGCCGGGTCGACACTGGCCGAAGTGGACGCACCCGCCATCTGGCGGCAGCGGCCACGGCTGGTGCACACCACCGGGATCACCGCCGCATTGTCGGAATCCGCCCTCGACCTGGTGACCGCGCTGCTCGCTCCCGGCGACACACTGCGCAGCTTCGACGTCAACTACCGCCCTGCGCTGCACGAGAACACCGGCGGCGAACCGCTGCTCACCCTCGCAAGGCGGGCGGACGTCGTGTTCTGCGGATTGGACGAGGCACAAGCGCTGTGGCAGGCGGACACCGTCGAGGACGTGCGGTCACTCATCGCCGATGCCGAAGTGCTTGTCGTGAAACAGGGCAAGCACGGAGCGACGGCGTTTCGGGGCGACCAACGGTGGCACCATCCGGCGCCGGAGGTGGCCGTGGTGGAGCCGGTCGGTGCCGGCGACGCGTTCGCTGCCGGGTTCTTGCAGGGCCTGCTCGCCGACGAGGCGATTCCCGGCTGCCTCGCCACGGCGTCCCGGCTGGCGGGCACGGTGCTCGGCACCGTCGGAGACATCCCCGCACCGCCGGCGCCCGGCGTCACCGGCTCGTGCCACGATCGAGCGCAAGCCAGCTGAAGGAGGAGGCCACGTGTCCGGCAGTGTCGAACGAGCCCTGCACATCCTGGTGGAACTGGCCGGTGGCCCGGCGAGCATCAGCGAGCTCGGGCGGCGGCTCGACGTCCACCGCACGACGTCGCTGCGGCTGCTGCGGACCTTGGAGGAGGAGCGGTTCGTCCGTCGCACCGAGGACGGCAACTACCGGCTCGGCCCACGGATGGCGATGCTCGCGCACGCCGCGCTCGAAGGTCTCGATGTGCGCGCGGCCGCCGCGGGACATCTGCGCACGCTCGGCGACAAGCACGGCCACACGGTGCATCTCGCCGCCATCGAAGACCGCAGCGTCATCTACCTCGACAAGGTCGAGTCGCGCCATGCCATCCGCATGTACTCCCGGATCGGCGCGACCGCCCCACTGCACGCGACCGGCGTCGGCAAGGTCCTGTTGGCGTTCTCGCCGACCGCCGAACGCGACCGGCTGCTCGGTGACTCGCCGTTCCAGCACTGCACACCCAACACCCGCGCCACGCGAGAGGATCTCGACCGCGACCTGGCACTCGCGGCCGAGCGGGGCTGGACGGTCGACGACGCCGAACACGAGGAGTTCATCCACTGCATCGCGGCGCCGGTGTTCGACGCGTCCGGCCACGTCACCGCGGCCGTGTCGATCTCGGTGCCGCGCATGGTGCTCAACCACGATGAGCTGCTGGACATGGTGCCGGATCTGCTCACAACCGCCGATGCCGTCAGTGAGGAGCTGGGATGGGTGCGACCGTGACGACGTTCTTCGCCGATGCGTTGCGGCGCGCCCCGGTCATGGCGATCCTGCGGGGGATGTCCCCCGAAGACGCCGTCGCCGCCGCTTCCGTCGCCTGGGATGCCGGCGTCGGCCTGGTCGAGGTGACCATCGAGACCGAAGACGCGCTGCCCGCGCTCGCGGCCGTCGTCCGCGCCGCACCGCAGGGCATCCCTGTGGGGGCGGGCACCGTGACGACGCCGGATCGTCTCGCCGCCGCTGTCGAGGCCGGCGCGAGCTTCGGTGTCGCTCCCGGGCTCGACGCCGATACCGTACTTGCCGCGCGGGAGCGCGACATTCCCTTTCTGCCGGGGGTGGCGACTCCGACCGAGGTCGGTCAGGCTCTCCGGCTCGGCATCAGCACGGTGAAGGTTTTTCCAGCCGCGACACTCGGTCCGGCGTGGCTACGCGCCATGGCAGGCCCGTTTCCCGGGCTCGGGATGGTGGCGACAGGTGGCGTCACGGCGGCGACCGCACCCGAGTACCTCAAGGCGGGCGCCCTAGCGGTCGGCGTCGGCGGCTCCGTGACGCCTGGCGGCCGCCTTGCTGCGGTGCTCGAGGCGGTTCTGGGTCGATAACCGCACGCTGCCACGAACCCATCACCTGCCGTCGCACGTCGTGGCCCCGGATACCCCAGCTGGGCCGGTTTGACGCGCCGCGCCGGCGGCTACCCGTTGGTGACCGCTCAGTGCGACGAAACGGACGGGGAGTAGCCATGCCGAAGGTGGCCGACTACATCGTGAACCGGCTTCGGGAGTGGGACGTGCACCGCGTGTACGGCTATCCCGGCGACGGGATCAACGGTCTGCTGGGTGCGTTCGACCGCGCCGACGGCGATCCGCAGTTCGTGCAGACCCGCCATGAGGAGATGGCGGCGTTCATGGCCTGTGGCCATGCGAAGTTCACCGGCGAGGTCGGCTGCTGCCTCGCGACCTCGGGGCCGGGTGCGATCCATCTGCTGAACGGCCTCTATGACGCGAAGCTGGATCATCAGCCGGTCGTCGCGATCGTAGGGCAGCAGAAGCGCATCTCGCTGGGCGCGCAGTATCAGCAGGAGGTCCATCTGGACACGTTGTTCGCCGACGTGTCGGAGTTCGTGCAGTCCTGCATGCATCCGGCGCAGGTGCGCCACGTGATCGACCGCGCGTTCAAGACCGCGCTGACCACCCGGGGGGTGGCGACCATCGTGGTGCCGGACGACGTGCTGGAGGAGGATGCCCAGCCGTCGCCGCCGAAGACGCATGGCGCCGTCTATTCCAGTGTCGGCTGGAGCCAGCCCAGGGTACTGCCGAACCACGACGAGCTGCGCCGCGCCGCCGACGTGCTCAACGAGGGCGAGAAGGTCGCCATGCTCATCGGGCAGGGTGCCGCCAACGCCGAAGCGGAGGTCATCGAGACCGCCGAGCTGCTCGGCGCCGGTGTGGCCAAGGCGCTGCTCGGCCGGCAGGTGCTCGACGACGACCTGCCGTTCGTCACCGGCCCGATCGGCCTGCTCGGCTCGCAGCCCAGCGACGACATGATGATGAACTGCGACACGCTGCTCATGGTCGGCAGCAGCTTCCCGTACGCCGAGTGGCTGCCGGACGAGGGCCAGGCCCGAGGTGTGGAGATCGACATCGACGGCCGGATGATCGGCATCCGGTATCCGATGGAGGCCCACGTGGTCGGTGACGCCAAGGAGTCGCTGCGGGAGCTGATCCCGCTGCTGCGGCGCAAGGAAGACCGGAAGTGGCGGGAGCGGATCGAGGACAACGTCCGCGACTGGAACCGCGTGCTGGACGACCAAGCGGGCCAGCACTTCGACGGTCTGGTCAACCCGCAGACGGTCGCCTCGGCGTTGTCGCCGCTGCTGCCGGACGAGGCGATCGTGACCGCCGACTCCGGCTCGTCGACGAACTGGTGGGCGCGGCATCTCAAGCTGCGCAACGGGATGCGGGCGTCGCTGTCGGGCACGCTGGCGACCATGGGGCCGGGTGTGCCGTACGCGATCGCGGCGAAGTTCGCCTACCCGCACCATCCGGTGATCGCGTTCGTCGGGGACGGCGCGTTCCAGATGAACGGCATGAACGAGATGATCACCGTGCAACGGTATGCCGAGCAGCTCGACGGATCACCGCTGATCTTCTGCGTGTTCAACAACCGGGACCTGAACCAGGTCACCTGGGAGCAGCGCGCGATGGCGGGCGATCCGAAGTTCCCCGGCTCACAGTCCATTCCGGACGTTCCGTATGCCGAGTACGCCGAGCTGATCGGGATGCGCGGCATCCGCTGCGCCGACGCCGACGGCGTCGAGGACGCCTGGCGGCAGGCGCTCGAGGCCGATCGTCCGGTGGTGCTGGAGTTCACGGTGGACCCGGAGATTCCGCCGATCCCACCACACATCAAGGCGGAACACGGCAAGAAGGCGGCGAAGGCGGCCGTGAAGGACCCGGAGCGGGCCGGACTGGCGCACCGCGGCTTCCGGCAAAAGCTCTCCCAGGTCTACGAAAACCTCCCCGGCCGCGGCTGATGCACCGGACCGCCCCGATCGAGGCCGTCGAGGTCCACACGTTCACCGTGCCCACCGACGGGCCCGACGGCGCGGCCCCATCGCAGCCTCGACGACGTGATCGCGGATGCGGTGCGCGAGTCTTTGGCCAGGATGCGGCAGCGGCAGCCGAGCGGCACTGGGCCATGTTCAAGGCGCTCTGCCGCAAGAGCGATGCGCGCGGGAACTTGGTGACTGACGCGC
>WHUB01000104.1:0-2675 GCA_009377395.1 Actinophytocola sp.
CCTACCGCGACGGCATGGCCACGCACGAGGCGGCGAACGCCAACAACGTCCGCGTGATGCAGCAATACACCTCCGCGACCGGCGACACCCGCAACAAACTGCCCGCCGACTACGGCGTCATCGAGGACGACGGCGCCGTGATCAATGTCAGCACCCACGCGTCGAGCGCGCCCGCCGGTTCGGCCGTGGCAGGTCCGAGCCTGGGCGGCGCGGCGGGTGCCACCGCCGGTGGCACCCCCGTCACTGGCGGATACACGGGCGGCGGACTCGCCGCAGGTCCGACGTCCGGCGTGCAGCAGCCCACCGCGCCTGCCACGGGCGGCCAGGTCACCTCCGCGCCGGTGCCGCGCCCGGTGGGCGGCACACCGATCGGTCCCGTCGGCGCTCCGCCGGTCGTCGGCGGTGGTGGCGACGAGACCCGCAGCAGCCAGCGCGCCACCAGGGGCACGACCGCGCGGCCACCCGCGGGCAGCTCCCGTGCCGGCGCCCGGATGACGACCGGCAGCACCCCCAGGTCCGCGAGCGCGGCGAGCCAGCTCCAGCGCGGCGCCAGCGCTGCCGCCAGGTTCAGCGGCAGCACCCCGCAGCCGGGCAAGAGCACCGGCGTGGCAAGCCCGACCACCAGCGGGTCGACGTCGGCAGCGGCCAAGAGCGTCACCGGGATGAGCCGGGCGGGCACGTCCGCCGGTGTCGCGCCGGGCGCCGCCGGACGCGGCCGGGGCGACGACGACAAGGAACACAAGGACAAGTACTTCGTCAAGGAGGAGCTGGACACCGGGCTGGTCACCGAGGTCGACGAGCTCGGCGAGAAGATCGTCGACGAGAACACCGGCGGCACCGTCGTGCAGCCGGTCATCGGTGACGACAGCGAGGACTAGCCGGTGTACGGGCCGATCATGACCGCATCGCCGCACGCCCTGGAACTGGCGGCGGAATGGGAGAAGGCCGGTCCGCTCAACCCGGTGCTGCGCCCCGTCGACGTCTACTACGGCCCCGGCGACGATGCGCCCGACCCCGCCGCCGAGCTGGCCGACGCCGGGCTCGCCGAACGGGACGGCCGCGCCTGCGACGCCCTGCTCGATCTGCTGCCGCCGCTGTGCGCCGCGCCGCTGGAGTACGTCGCCGACTTCCGCGTCGACGCCCGCAAGTACACCGCGCTCTCCGCCTCGACATCCACCAGCGCGGTCTTCGCGGTGCGCGAGCGCGATCTCGACGCGGGCACCGACACCGTCCGGCTCCGCGAGATCGGCACGGGCGAGCTGATCGACGCGCTGCTCGACCTGCTCGACCTGCGGCCGGGCACCGGCACGCTGGTCAGCGTCACCGTCGCCGAAGCCCGCCAGCACCGCACCGCCATCACCAAACGACCGCTCGGCCGGGAGCACAAGGAGCTGCGCACGCTGCTGGCACGCCCCGTGGTCGGCCCGGCCGTCGAGATCGCGGTCGGCGTCCGCGACGGCATGGGCCGGCACCGCTACACCCACCAGCCGCTGCACATCGCCGAGCTGGACTGGGGACACTTCCTCACCTACACCGTCGGCGAGGGCCGCGACGAACGCTTCTACGGCGGACCGGCGACCAGCGACTACGTCCGGGAGGCGCTCGTCACACTGCGCGCCGACCTCGCTGACCAGGCGTAATCCCGGCCCTCACCGGCGAACGCGCGAGCTGTGCGCAGACGTTAGCACCACCGCGATCCGAACACAGCCCGGCCGCAATAGCGGATTCCTACCGTTCCTCATGCACGTCGACCGCGTGCTCAGGACCAGGAGGTAGGAAGTGACCGCCGTAGCCGAGAAAACGACCGGAAGCCCGACAGCGCGTGCGCGAAAAGGCCGTTGGATCGACCACTGGGAGCCCGAGGACCCCACGTTCTGGGAGGAGACGGGTAAGAAGATCGCGAACAAGAACCTGATCTTCTCCGTGTTCGCCGAGAACCTCGGCTTCTCCGTCTGGGTGCTGTTCAGCATCCTCGTGACGCAGATGGGCAGCGCCGGGTTCGCGTTCATGGCGGGCGACCTCGCGGTGACCAACGGCCTGATCCTCACCTCGATCCCGGTGCTGGTCGGGTCGACGCTGCGGCTGCCCTACACCTTCGCCATCCCCAGGTTCGGCGGCCGGGGCTTCACCACGTTCAGCGCGACCATGCTGCTGATTCCCTGTCTGGGACTCGCGTTCGCCTTCACCCAGCCGACGACGCCGATGTGGGTGTTCCTGATCCTGGCGGGGCTGGCCGGTTTCGGCGGCGGCAACTTCTCGTCGTCGATGGCGAACATCTCGTTCTTCTTCCCGGAGCACAAGAAGGGCACCGCGCTCGGCATCAACGCCGCAGGCGGCAACATTGGCGTCGCCATCACGCAGCTCACCATGCCGTTGGTGATCTCGCTCGGACTGATCATGACCGCGCAGGACCCGGCGGGCTACCGCTTCGCGCTGATGCTCGCGTGCCTGACGTGGGTGCCGTTCATCCTCCTCGCGGCGGCGCTGGCCTGGTTCCGGATGGACAGCCTCACCACCGCCAAGCCGGACGGCGTGTCCTACAAGCTGGCGATGAAGAACAAGCAGACCTGGGTGATGTCGTTCCTCTACATCGGCACGTTCGGCTCGTTCATCGGGTTCTCGTTCGCGTTCCCGAACCTGTTGCAGACCAACTTCCCCGAGATGTCCGAGGTCGG
>WHUB01000104.1:2685-10422 GCA_009377395.1 Actinophytocola sp.
CAGGCGCTGCGGCTGTCCAGCGTTCACCTCGGCACCATGTCGCCCGCGTTCTGGGCCTACGGCGCGCTGTTCCTGGTCATGGCTGAGACCACGTGGTGGTTCTACCTGCGCACCAGCTTCGCGGTACGACGCGCACCGAGCCTGGCCTACGCCGACGTCTGAGCGATCACCGCTGGTGGGAGGCTGTCCGGTTCGGCCGGACAGCCACCCACTGCGTTGTGAGGCACCCCACGGTCCGGAGAACTCACCCCCGACCTGGGCTGGGAGCACTTGGTAACGCCTGCGAAACACCAGGGAAGCGGCGGTGACATTGCCCGCCCGCAGCATGGACTCGTCCGCGTCCACGGAGGTAGTTGATGAGTCGCACGCTGGTAGTCGTCGGAAACGGGATGGTGAGCCACCGCCTGGTCGAGGCCGTCCGCGCCGAGGACGTCCACGGCGCCTGGCGGATCGTCGTGCTCGCCGAGGAACCCCGGCCCGCCTACGACCGCGTCGGGCTGTCGTCCTACGTCGGCGAGTGGGACGCGACCGCGCTCGAACTATCGGGGTCCGGCTACGACGGCGACGGCCACGTCGAGCTGCGCCTCGGCGACGCGGTCGCGCGCATCGACCGCGAAGCGAAGGTCGTCACCACCGAGGCCGGGTTCGAGCAGTCGTACGACGCGCTCGTGCTCGCCACCGGGTCGTATCCGTTCGTGCCGCCGGTGCCCGGCCGCGACCTGCCGGGGTGTTTCGTCTACCGCACCATCGAGGACCTCGACGCCATCCGCGCCGCCGCCGAGCAGGCGCGATCGCACCGGGGCCGTGCCGCCGGGGCGGTCGTCGGCGGTGGCCTGCTCGGCCTCGAGGCCGCCAAGGCGCTGCGGGACATGGGCATGTCGCCGCACGTCATCGAGATGGCGCCCCGGCTGATGCCGATCCAGGTCGACGAGGGCGGCGGCGCGCTGCTCAAGCGGCTGGTCGAGGGGCTCGACGTCACCGTGCACACCGGCACGTCGACCAGCGAGATCGTCGAGGATCGGGGCAGGTTGCTGGCCAAGCTCGGCAACGGCACCGAGCTGGACCTCGACCTGCTGGTGTTCTCCGCCGGTATCCGCCCGCGCGACCAGCTCGCCCGCGACGCCGGGCTCGACGTCGGGGAACGCGGCGGCGTCGTGGTCGACGACCGCTGCCGCACCAGCGACCCCAGCGTCTATGCGGTCGGCGAGGTGGCGGCCGTCGAGGGCACCTGCTACGGCCTCGTCGCGCCGGGCTACACCATGGCCGAGATCGTCGCCGCGCAGCTCGCGGCGGGCAACGACGCGGCCACCTTTCCCGGCGCCGACCTGTCGACCAAGCTCAAGCTGCTCGGCGTCGACGTCGCCAGCTTCGGCGACGCCCACGCGACCACCGAGGGCTCGCTCGAGGTCGTCGTCAACGACGCCGTCGCGGGCACCTACAAGAAGCTCGTCGTCTCCGACGACACGAAGACGCTGCTCGGCGGCATCCTGGTCGGCGACGCGAGCGAGTACAACACGCTGCGCCCCATGGTCGGCAGCGAGCTGCCCGGCGACCCGGCGTCGATCATTGGGCCCGCCGGCGGTGGCGGCGGCATCGGCGTCGACGCGCTGCCGGACGAGGCGCAGATCTGCTCCTGCAACAACGTCACCAAGGGCCAGATCACCGCCGCCATCACCGAGCAAAGCTGCGACACCGTCCCGAAACTCAAGGCGTGCACCAGCGCGGGCACCGGCTGCGGCTCCTGCGTGACGATGCTGCCCAAGCTGCTGACGTCCTGCGGCGTCGAGGTGTCGAAGTCGCTGTGCGAGCACTTCACGCAGTCGCGGGCGGAGCTGTTCGAGATCATCGCGGCCACCCGCGTCACGACGTTCAGCGAGCTGATCGCCAAGCACGGCAAGGGATCCGGCTGCGCGATCTGCAAGCCCGCGGTGGCGTCGATCCTGGCGTCGATGGCCCCGGTGATCGGCGCCGACCGGCACATTTTGGACGGTGAGCAGGCCGGGCTACAGGACACCAACGACCACTTCCTGGCCAACATGCAGAAGAACGGCACCTACTCGGTGGTGCCGCGCGTGCCCGGTGGCGAGATCACGCCGGAGAAGCTGATCGTGCTAGGCGAGGTCGCCAGGGAGTTCGGCCTCTACACCAAGATCACCGGCGGGCAGCGCATCGACCTGTTCGGCGCGACCGTCGACCAGCTTCCGCACATCTGGCAGCGGCTGGTCGACGCCGGGTTCGAGTCCGGCCACGCCTACGGCAAGGCGTTGCGCACCGTGAAGTCCTGCGTCGGCTCGACGTGGTGCCGCTACGGCGTGCAGGACTCGGTCGGCATGGCGGTGGCGCTCGAGCTGCGCTACCGGGGGCTGCGCTCGTCGCACAAGCTCAAGTCGGCGGTGTCCGGCTGTGCCAGGGAATGCGCCGAGGCGCGCGGCAAGGACTTCGGCATCATCGCCACCGACAAGGGCTGGAACCTCTACGTCTGCGGCAACGGCGGCATGACCCCGCGCCATGCCGACCTGCTGGCGTCCGATGTGGACGACGAGACGCTGATCAAGCTGATCGACCGGTTCCTGATGTTCTACATCCGCACCGCCGACCGGTTGCAGCGCACCGCGTCCTGGCTCGAGGAGCTGGAGGGCGGTCTCGACCACCTGCGTGAGGTGATCGTCGACGACAAGCTCGGCATCTGCGCCGAGCTGGAGGAGGCGATGGCCGCGCACGTCGCGAACTACGCCGACGAGTGGAAGGGCGTGCTCGACGACCCGGACAAGCTGGCGCGCTTCACGTCCTTCGTCAACGCGCCGGGCACGCCGGACCCGACGATCTCGTTCCGCGAGGAGCGCGAGCAGAAGGTGCCGGTGCTGCTGGGAATTCCCGCGGTCACCGGCGATGGGAGGTCCTGATGACCATGGCGGATGTGCGGACCTGGACTGCGGTGTGCGAGGTCGCCACGGTGCCGAAGGCGTTCGGCGTCGCCGCGCTGCTGTCCGGCGGCGAGCAGGTCGCGGTGTTCCGCACCGAGGCCGGCGAGGTGTACGCCATCGGCAACATCGACCCGATCGCGGGCGCCGCCGTGCTCTCGCGCGGCATCGTCGGCGACGCGGGCGGGGTGCCGGTCGTTGCGTCGCCGATCTACAAGGAGCGCTACGACCTGCGAACCGGCGCCTGTCTCGACGACGAGAGCGTGAGCGTGCCCAGCTACCCGGTGCGCGTGACCGACGGCGTGATTCACGTCGGGTCGGCGTGAACCCGATCATGCCGCTGGCCGGGTACGCCATCGGCATCACCGCGGCGCGGCGGGCCGACGAGCTCGGCGCGCTGTTCGTGCGCAAGGGCGCGACGGTGCGTTACGGGCCGGCCATTCGCATCGTGCCGCTCGCCGACGACACCGAGCTGCACGCGGCCACCACGCGGCTGCTCGACACGCCGCCCGACGTCGCCGTGCTCACCACCGGCATCGGCTTCCGTGGCTGGCTCGAGGCCGCCGAGGGCTGGGGCGTGGCCGAGCGACTGCTCGCCACGCTGGGGCAGGCGCGGCTGCTGACCAAGGGGCCGAAGGCCAAGGGCGCGGTGCGGGCGTCCGGGCTGGCCGAGGACTTCTCGCCGCATTCGGAGTCGTGCGCCGAGGTGCTGGACCACCTGCTCAGTGCGGGCGTCGACGGCCTGCGTATCGCGGTGCAGCTGCACGGCGAGCCGCTGCCGTACTTCGCCGAGTCGTTGCGGCACGCGGGCGCCGAGGTGATCGAGATCCCGGTGTACCGGTGGGTCGGGCCCGCCGACCCCGGCCCGCTCGAACGGCTGATCGACGCCGTGCTCGACGGCGCCATCGACGCGCTGCCGTTCACCAGCGCCCCCGCCGCAGCGAGCACGCTGGCGGTGGCGAAGCGCACCGGACGGCACGACGCGCTGGTGACGGCGATGCGGGAACGGGTGCTGGTCGCCGCGGTCGGGCCGATCGCGGCCGGGCCGTTCGACGCGGTCGGCGTACCGACGGTGCGGCCGGAGCGGGCACGGATCGGCGCGCTCGCCCGGGTCGTCTCGGAGGCGCTCGAGCAGCGAACGCCGAGGATGCGGGCGGTCGGGCATCGGGTGGAGCTGCGCGGGCAGGCGGTGCTCGTCGACGGCGACCTGTGCGAGCTGGCGCCCGCGCCGATGGCGGTGCTGCGGGCGCTGGCGCGACGGCCGGGGGTGGTCGTTTCGCGCAAGGAGCTGACCGGCTGCCTGCCCAGCGGCGGCGAGGAGCACGCGGTGGAGACCGCGGTCGGCAGGCTGCGCACCGCGCTCGGCGACAGCAAGCTGGTGCAGACCGTGGTCAAGCGCGGCTACCGGCTGCCGGTCGAGGAGGCCGAGGTCGTCCCGTTTCGCCGGGAGCGTGGTGCGGTGTGATCGTGCTGGTCGCGCATGGCACCCGCGATCCGGCGGGGCCGGAGGTGATCGAGGCGCTCGCCGACGGAGTCCGCGCCGGGGCGCCGGGGGTCCCGGTGCGGGTGGCGTACGCCGATGTGCGCGCGCCGAGCGTCACGGATGTGCTGGCGGCGCATCGCGACCAGCACGCCGTCGTCGTCCCGGCGTTCCTCGCGGCCGGGTATCACGTGCGGGTCGACATCCCGGCGCAAATCGTCGCGAGTGGACACCGCGACGCGGTGCTGACCGAGGCGTTCGGTCCCGCGCCGGAGCTGGTCGCGGTGCTGATCGAGCGGCTGCGGCAGGGTGGGTATCGGCCGGGGGACGGGGTGGTGCTGGCGGCGGCCGGGTCGAGCGACCACCGCGCGCTGGTCCACGTGCACGACACGGCGTACGCGCTCGGCGTGCGGCTGGGCACGCCGGTGCGGATCGGCTACGCCGCGACGGCGCGGCCGTCGGTGGCCGAGGCGGTCGCCTCGCTCCGGGACACGCTGCCCGGCGCCCGGGTGGCGGTGGCGTCGTGGCTGCTGGCGCCGGGGCTGTTCCAACGCAAGCTCGACGACGCGGGGGCGGATGTCGCCGCCAACCCGCTCGGTGCTCATCCCCGCGTCGTCGCCCTCATCCTCCGCCGCTACCACGCCGCCGCCCAGCGCATCGCCACAGCGGCGTAGCGCCGTTGCGTCGTGTCCTGCGCACACGACGTTGTGTCCTGCATTCAGGCCGCCGTGTTCGACATTCGGGTGCCGTCGCAACGCAGGACACGAAGGCAGGAACGCAGGACACGACGTAACGTGCACCGGGCTCAGCGGAAGGTGACGGTGGCGGTGGCGAAGCCTCGGGCGGTGGCGATGCGGGTGGCTTCGTCCTCGGTGGCGGCGCGGTCGACGGGGCGCAGTGGCAGCAGCGGCTCGACGGTGACGTCGAGCCGGCGACCGGACGCCTTGGCCCGCCAGGTCGCCACGATCTCACCGCCCGCCAGCAGCACACCGGGGTTGCCGAGTATCCGCCACAGCTGCTTGTGGCAACCCTCGTCCGGCACCAGGGTGCGCCGGTCCCGCGCCTGCAACAGCGGATCGGACGGCGGCAGCAGCCGAACGACCTCCGGCTCGGGCGGGTTCTCCAGCGTGGCGACGTCCTCGGGTGCCAGCCACGTCCGCGTCCCCGCCAGGTCCACCTCGACCAGGCCCTCCGGCCACATCTCGGCCGCCACCCGCTGCGTGGTGCCGATGAACCCCGCCGCCTCCGCCACCGTCGCCGGCCCATGCAGGTTCAGGTACCGCGCCGCCACCTCGGTACACGCCGCGACGTCGGGCTCCTCGGCGAGCAACCCGCCGCCGAGCGGGGTCAGCGTCGCCGGGTACACGTCGGGCTCCAGCCGGACCCCGGCCCGCAACGTCGTCAGCCGCATGACCTGCTCGTTGATATGCGTCGCCTGACATCCCCGGCACCACCGCACGAGCCCCTCCGGCAACCGCTTCGTCACCCGCTCGCTGGCCGCGCCCTTCGTCATGGTGGTGTCGACGACGTCGTGCAGTGCGGTCGCCGCCGTTCGCAGCGCAGCCGTCGGCGGCATGCCCGCCTTCGCGACATCGGCGCGCTGCCAGGCCAGTCGCGCCTGCGCGTCGGCGTCGCTCAGCGGCACCAGCGACGCGGCGACGCTGGGCAGCTCCGCCGCGTGATGCAGATGCGGCGCGCCCCGATGCGACCAGGCCAGGGTCACCCCGGCCGCGTCGAGCGCGTCCCGCAACGACTCACCGCTCAGCGCGGCAGGCTCGACGTCCAGCCGAGCCGCGAGCGCCAGCCGCGCCGAGCCGCGCTGGGCGTCCTGCACCCCGAGGCCGAGCACGGCCAGTTTGCCGAGGTCGCCGTGCGGGCGGCGCAGCTCCTGCGCGGCGATCCGGTACGCCATGACCTGCTCACGATCGACGCTCAGCATCCGCCTACACCTCGAAGTCGAAGGTATAGCCCATTGTCTCCGACGCGCCGGAGATCGTGCCCGCGCCGGACAGTCCGGCCAGCTCGCCGGTGCCGGACCCAGGCAGCACGCGCCAGGTTCCGGTGACGCCGCGCTCGTCGAAGCCGACGTCGTGCTTGATCACGAAACTGCCGCTGCGGCCGTCGACGCTGCCTTCGATCCGTTCCAGCCCCGGTGACGTCGTCCCGGCGCTGTCGGCGTCCGCGCCGGGATAGAACAGCAGGTAGTCGCAGTCCGATGTGCCCTCGATGATCCCGGAGTAGGCGAACGTGGCGTGCACATGGGCGTACCGGGGGCTGTCCTCGGCCCCGCTGACGACGTCTTCCTGCCAGGACCGCATCGTGAAGGTGTTCTCGCTCATACGGGCCATCATCATCGCCTTACCTGACATCGAGTGACAGGTTTTCTGAGATACTTGGACGATGCGGGCGAGCAGGCTGCTGTCGGTGTTGTTGCTGTTGCAGAACCGGGGACGCATGACGGCCGAACAGCTGGCGGCGGAACTCGAGGTGTCGGTGCGCACGGTGTACCGCGACATCGACGCGCTGTCGGCGGCCGGCGTCCCGGTGTACGCCGGTCGCGGCCGCGCGGGTGGCTACCAGCTTCTCGACGGCTACCGCACCCGGCTCACCGGGCTGACCGAACCGGAGGCGCAGGCGCTCGCGCTGGCCGGACTGCCCGAGGCCGCCGCCGAGCTCGGGCTCGGCGCGGTGCTCGCCGCCGCGCGGCGGAAGGTGACCGCCGCCCTGCCCGCCGAGCTGCGCGACCGCGCCGACGCGGTCGCCGAGCGCTTCCACCTCGACGTGCCCGGCTGGTTCCGCGACATCGAACGCCCGGAACACCTGTCGGCGCTCGCCGACGCGGTGTGGCGGGACCATCGGGTAGCGATCCGCTACCGCAAGTGGGGCAACGAGGAGGCCGACCGCACGCTCGACCCGCTCGGGCTGATCTTCAAGGCGGGCCGGTGGTACCTGGCGGGCAGGCGCGCGTCCGGGCGCATCACGACCTACCGCGTCGGCCGCATCCACACCCTCACCGACACCGGCGAGCCCTTCGACCGGCCCGCCGGCTTCGACATCGCTGCCTACTGGCGCGACTGGTCGCGGGACTTCGAACGCCGCATGCACCCGAGGGTCGCGCGGGTGCGGATGTCGCCACGTGCAAGGGACCTCGCGCCGTTCTACCTCGGCGCGACCGGGGCGGCTGCGGTGCGCGCGGCGACGGCCCCGCCCGACGCCGACGGCTGGCAGCTGGTCGAGCTGCCGGTGGAGGCGGGCGCCCCGGCACTGGGGGAGTTGCTGCGGTTCGGGCCGCACGTGGAAGTGTTGGAGCCTGCGGACTTGCGGCGCGACGTCGCC
>WHUB01000105.1 GCA_009377395.1 Actinophytocola sp.
TGTCACCCCGACGTATCGCGAGCGCTTTCGGCGTTCTGGGTCGACGGTCCGTTGCCGCCGTTGTGGCGGTCCGGCACGATCACCCCGCGTCGCACATCACCCGCGACATGCTCGGTGCCCAGCGCCTTGGAGCGTTTCGCCGAGGCGAGCTGCCACGGCACGTTGGTCACCATCACGCCGGGCTGGAACAACAGCCGGCCCTTGAGCCGCAGCGCACTCTGGTTGTGCAACAACTGCTCCCACCAGCGGCCGACGACGTACTCCGGGATGAACACCGTCACCACGTCGCGCGGGTTGCTGCCGCGTGCGCGTTTGACGTAGTCCAGCACCGGCTTGGTGATCTCCCGGTACGGCGAGTCGATGACCTTCAGCGGCACTTTGAAGTCGTGCTTGTCCCACTCGTCGACCAGGGCACTGGTCTCCTCATCCTCGACGTTGACCGTGACCGCCTCGATCACGTCGGGCCGCAGCGCGCGGGCGTAACCGAGAGCCCGCAGCGTCGGCTTGTGCAGCTTGGACACCAGCACGATGACGTGGTTGCGCGAGGGCAGCACCGCGGGCTGGTCCTCCGACTCGGCAAGCTCGGCGGAGACCGAGTCGTAGTGCCGCCGGATGCCGGTCATCAGGGCGTAGAACCCGGCCATCGCGGCCAGCGAGATCCACGCGCCCTGGGTGAACTTGGTGATCAGGATGACCACCAGCACCACGGCCGTCGCGGTGAAGCCGATCGCGTTGATCGCCTGCGAGCGGCGCATCGCCCGGCGCTTGGCCGGCTCGGTCTCGTCCCGCAGCAGCCGGTTCCAGTGCCGGATCATGCCGCTCTGGCTGATCACGAACGACATGAACACGCCGACGATGTACAGCTGAATCAGCCGGGTGACCTCGCCCTTGAACGCGACTACCAGCACGATCGCGAACAGCGCCAGCGCGAGGATGCCGTTGGAGAAGGCCAGCCGGTCGCCGCGGGTGTGCAGTTGCCTCGGCAGGAACCGGTTCTGCGCCAGGATCGAGCCCAGCACCGGGAAGCCGTTGAACGCCGTGTTCGCCGCCAGCACCAGGATCAACCCGGTGAAGAAGACGACGTACCAGACACCGACCGGGAAACCCGCGAACACCGCGTTGGCCAGCTGCGCGACCAGCGTCTTCTGCTCATAGTCCGCCGGGGCGCCGACGAGCTGCTCCGCAGGACGCTCGGCGATCTTCACTCCGGTGACCTTGGCCAGCATCAGCAGGCCCATGAACATCGAGATGGCCAGCACGCCCATCATCAACAGCGTGGTCGCCGCATTCTTGCCCTTCGGCTTGCGGAACGCGGGCACGCCGTTGGAAATCGCCTCGACACCGGTCAGCGCCGCGCTGCCGGACGAGAACGCGCGCAAGATCAGGAACGCGAACGCCAGGCCACCGAGGTGCTGCGCCTCGCCTTCCAGCTCGAAGCCGGCGCTCTCGGCGCGCACCTCCTCCCCCATCACGAATGCCCGGAACAGGCCCCACACGATCATGCCCAGGATCCCGGCCACGAACGCATAGGTCGGGATGGCGAACGCGGCGCCGGACTCCCGGATGCCGCGCAGGTTGATCGCGGTCAGGATCATGATGGCCGCCACGGCGAACAACACCTTGTGGGTGGCGACGAACGGGACGACCGAGCCGATGTTCGCGGCGGCCGACGCGATCGACACGGCCACGGTCAGGACGTAGTCGACGAGCAGCGCGCTGGCCACCACCAGTCCCCACTGCGGTCCGTGGTTGACCGTGGCGACCTCGAAGTCGCCGCCGCCGGAGGTGTAGACCCGTACATTCTGGCGGTACGAGGCGATCACGGCGATCATCACGAAAGCGACGGCCAGGCCGATCCACGGACTGTAGATATACGTCGCGCTCCCGGCGATCGAGAGCATGATGAGGATCTCTTCGGGCGCGTATGCCACGCTCGACATCGGGTCGGAGGAGAACACCGGAAGCGCGATGCGCTTCGGCAGCAAGGTGTGCGCCAGCCGGTCACTGCGAAACGGCCGACCGACCAGTAACCGCTTGGTGGCTGTAGCGAGCTTGGGCACAGAGAGGAAGGGTATGTCCCGCCGCGCAACGGGGCGCGACGAGGTAGGTTCGGCGCGAACGAGCAACGAGTAGGAGGCAACGGCGTGCACGTCGTGATCATGGGTTGCGGCCGGGTGGGCGCGTCCCTCGCCTCGGCGCTGGAACGGCTGGGCCACGATGTCGCGATCATCGACAAGAACCCGGAAGCCTTCCGACGCCTGTCGAATGACTTCCGCGGCGAGCAGGTGGTCGGCATGGGTTTCGACCGGCCGGTGCTGATCGAAGCCGGGATCGAACGCGCCGGGGCGCTGGCCGCGGTGTCCAGCGGCGACAACTCCAACATCATCTCGGCGCGGGTGGCGCGCGAGACCTTCGGCGTCGAGCACGTCGTGGCGCGCATCTACGACCCGAAGCGCGCGGCGGTCTACGAGCGGCTGGGCATCCCGACGATCGCCACGGTGCCCTGGACGACCGACCGGTTCCTGCGCACCCTGCTGCCCGAGGGCGTGGCGTCGGACTGGCGCGACCCCACCGGGTCGGTCGCGCTGGTACAGCTGCCGCTGCACGAGGGCTGGGTCGGCCGCTCGGTGCGGGAACTGCAGGAGTCCACCCAGGCCCGGGTGGCGTTCATCATGCGGTTCGGAAACGGCGTGCTGCCGGACCCCAAGACCATGGTGCAGTCCGGTGACGTCGTCTACGTCGCGGCCCTGTCCGGAACGATCACCGACGCCACCGCGGTCGCGTCCCGCCACCCGGAGGAGGCTGAGCGGTCATGAAGGTTGCCATCGCGGGGGCCGGCGCCGTGGGGCGTTCGATCGCCTCGGAACTGGTCGAGGTCGGCCATCAGGTGATGCTCATCGAGCGGTACCCCGGGCAGTTCGAGCCGGAGTCCGTTGAAGGCGCCGACTGGTTCCTCGGCGACGCGTGCGAGATGTCGACGCTGGAGGAGTCCGGCATCCAGCTCTGCGACATCGTCATCGCGGCCACCGGGGACGACAAGGTCAACCTGGTCGTCTCGCTGCTGGCCAAAACGGAGTTCGCGGTGCGCCGGGTGGTGGCTCGGGTGAACGACCCGTCGAACGAGTGGCTGTTCAACGACAGCTGGGGCGTGGACGTGGCGGTGTCGACCCCGCGCATGATCGCGGCGATGGTCGAGGAGGCGGTCAGCGTCGGCGACCTGGTGCGGCTGATGACCTTCCAGCAGGGGCAGGCGAACCTGGTCGAGCTGACGCTGCCTGCCGACACGCCGCTGGCGGGCCGGCCGGTCAGCGCGCTGCCGCTACCGAAGGAGTCCGTGCTGGTGACGATCCTGCGTGGCGCGCGGGTCATCGTGCCGCAGCCCGACGACCCGCTGGAGGCGGGCGACGAGCTGCTGTTCGTCACGCATGCCGAGGTCGAGCCGGAGCTGCGCGCCGCGCTGGGCCACGCGGCTCACTGACCGGCGGGTTGCTGCAGTTCGTAGTAGGGGTTGTAGAGCACCTTGCGACCGTCCCGCTCGGCGAGCCTGCCGCGCACCTTCAGCGTGCGGCCCGGCTCGATGCCCGGGATCTTGCGCCGGCCCAGCCACACCAGCGTGACGCCTTCGCTGCCGTCGAACAGCTCGGCCTCCAGGGTGGCCGCCTCGTTCGTCGGTTGCAGTTCGACACTGCGCAGCCGCCCGAGCATCACGACCTCTTCGCCGCTGTGGCACTCGGCAGCGCGCCGGGCGCCACCGGCCACCGAGTTCTCCGATAGCTCGTCGGCGTCAAGCTCGTTGACGTCCTTGGTCAGCTTTTTGACCAACTTGCTGAGTTTTCCGCCTCCGTTGGCGGGCATGGTCCGTACTCCTTCGTACAGCGGGGCCGCCCCGACAGTTCCGGCCCGTGCATACCCAACCCTATCTCCGAAGGCTTCCCAGCGAACTCCCGCCATAGGCGTACAAGCGACGTCTCGATGAACTCCTGTCGTCCTTGTCCGATTCCGCGGCCGCTCAGGCTCGCGCGTAGGTCTCGGCGCTCTCGAACTCGAAGCCGATCGCCGGCTCGTCGCCGAGCACCCACGCGTCGTGGCCGGGCTCGATGACGTAGGCGCTGCCCGGGCCCACGTCGGCCTCGGCGCCGTCGTCGTGCACGACGTGCAGGCTCCCGGAGACCAGCGCGCCGACGTGGCGGGCCTGGCAGGACTCCGTGCCCACCACTGGCTTGACGCACTCCGACCAGCGCCAGCCGGGCTGGAAGGTCACTCGCGCGACCGTAGCGGCCCCGAGCCGGACCACCTCCACCTTCGTCTTGTCCGGCGCCCGCGTCTCGTCCGGCGTGTCAAAGGACTTGCTGCTCAACGACGCCATGGTCACCACCTCCGTGGTTTGGTGTGTAACCACAGGTCGCTCGCGCTGGGCACGGAGTTACGCGGTCCCGGCAACGCGAGGCCAGTGCGCTCCGAGATAGGGGCGCGGATTGTGCTGTGCCCAAGTGTCGAGCACGGTCGCCAACGCGCTCGCCTGCGCGCCACCAGCACGCAGGTTCTTCTTGAGCACGAACACCAAGACGACATCGCGCTCGGCCGCGAAGTCGGCCACGTTCTCGGTGACCACCGCGCGGCCGTCCGCGCGGGCCGCTGCAGCGACCTCCGCATCCTCGGCCGCGCGCAATCCGACCTCGAAGACGTGCGCGGCGTCGCGCGAGTACTTCTCGCGCAGCACCTCGGCGGTCGCGGCCGGAAACATCTCGTCGATCAGGAACGCGGTCACGCGATGAGCGCCCCACGCGCTTCCGCCGCACGACGACTGCGTTCGGCGAGTTCGCGATTGCGTTCGATCCGGCTGCGGATTTCCTCGGGGTGCTCCACCGCGTAGTCAACGGCGATGCGGATCAGTCGCGGGTGCAGGTCGGATTCCTCGCTCAGCACGGCGATGCGCTCTTCCTCGTTGCCGTCGAGCTCTTGAAGTCGCGCGATGACTTCCCACACGTCGGGTCCGGCCGCCATCGCCGCGCGACGATCATGAGTGGGGCCCCGGAACACGACACCGGGGTGATCGAGCTGATCGGCACCCTCGATGATCAACCGCTCGAGCAGCGCTGTCGCGCTGATGCCTTCCATCTCGGCCCGTTCGGACAACCGGCGCTTGGTCGCCTCGCTGAGGCGGAACGACGTGCTTGCCATGACAACCTCCTGTACCGCAAGTGTAGTACAGATGAGCTACATCCCGTAAACTCAGATCGTGGCCGAGATCGAGATCGCCCGTGATGACCCGCGCGCTGCGGACGTCCGCAGCTTGCTGCGGCAGCACCTGGCTTTCGCGAACGAACACACCCCGCCGCAGGACATCCACGCACTCGACATCGACGGGCTGCTCGATCCGGCCGTCACGTTCTTCAGTTGCCGATCCCACGGCGGGCTGCTCGCAGTGGGTGCGCTGAAGCAACTCGACGGTACCCACGCCGAGGTGAAGTCCATGCACACCGCGCGGGCGGCGCGTGGTCGCGGCATCGGGCGGGCCCTGGTCGAGCACCTCATCGGCGTCGCCCGCCAACGCGGCGTCACCCGGCTGAGCCTGGAGACCGGCGCCATGGCGGCCTTCGCACCGGCCCGGGCGCTGTACGCCAGCCTGGGTTTCACGCCGTGCGGGCCGTTCGGCGACTACCGCCCGAGCCGGAACAGCGCCTTCATGACGCTCGACGTGCGGCAACGCAGCTTCACACCGTCGCGTCAACGATGAAGTCGTGCTCCAACTTGAGCAGTACGCGATCAGCCGTCACCAACCGCAGCCCCATGCGATCAGCCTGAGCCACCAGTAGTCGATCGAACGGATCGTGCCGAGCGAGCTCCGGGAAGTCCCGGATGGCCGCCGCGTGCTCGGCGGTGACGCTCAGCGGGAGAAAACCCTGCTCCACAAGCCGCGTGCTCATGTCGGCCGGGGCTGACAACTTGCCCAACATCGACTTGATGGTCAGTTCCCAGACCGTCGCCGCCGAGACGTGCACACCGTCGACCGAACTGATCAGGCCCCTTGTTTCCCGTCCAAGGCGAGGACTGTCATCCAAGACCCACAGCAGCACCTGACTATCGAGAAGCAGCATCGTCGTTGCCGTAGAACATCCGCTGAATGTCCGGGTCAGGCTCGGCGAACGCGGCGTCGTCGTAGTCGATCTCGCCCTTGAGGCCGCCGAACGACACGCGGACTGCCAGATGTGGCACGAGATCGGCCACCGGCTTGCCTGCCTTCGAAATCACCACCCGTTCACCTGCCGCCGCCCGCTCAAGCAGGCGCGACAAGTGAGTCTTCGCCTCGTGGATGTTGACGTTGACAGACATGGCAACAGTCTACGCGAGTGGACTAAGTTTAGTCTAGTCGCCGACAGCCCGAGCCCGATACACCAGCAGCGACTCCGGCACGCCCTTCACCCGCTTGCGCGCCCGGCGTGACAGCGTCACGCCGGTGATCTCCCCCGCCGCCTCCACCGCATCACCGCTGACCAGCACCTGCCCGCCCTTGGCGAGGTCGGTGACCCGGGCCGCGACGTTGACCGCATGCCCGACGAGGTCGTCCTTGGTGACGGCGACGGTGCCGCAGTGCACCCCCGCCCGCAGCGGCAGCGCGTCTGGCCTGGCATCGACCAGCTCCACCGCCGCCCGCACCGCATAGCCCGGATCGTCGAACGCCAGCATCAACCCGTCGCCGAGGCGTTTGACGATCCGACCGCCCCACCGGCGCACGATCGGCCCCACCACCCGATAGTGCTCGGCGAGCAGCGCGAGCGCCGCGTCGTCGCCGTGACGGGCGGTGTACCCGGTGAAGCCCTCCAGGTCGGTGAACACCACGGTCACCGTGGACTGCGCCTCGTCGTCCCGGGGCGTGCGGGTCATCGACGACAGCGCCTGCACCGTGGTCAGCCCGAGCCGGGTGACGACGGACGGCCTGCGCTCGGCGGCCCGTTCCAGGAACCGCCGCATCACCTCGGCAGGCGGCACCCGGCTCAGCGGGCGCGCACCAGGATCGTCGAGCCAGCGCTGGTCGATCAGCCCCACCTCGAGCGCGGCGTCGCGGAACTGCGGGTCGTTGTCGAGCAGGTCCGCCACCCGCTCGGCGGCCACGCTGTTCAGCGAAGCGAGCGCCGTCGGCGCCGTCTTCGCGAACCGTGATCGCACGGATCTGGCCATGGGCTAACCGTACCGCCGCGACCTGCGCCCGGAGGCGTGATCACCACCACGCCGGGCGTGCGGCGGTAATGTTGTACCTGTACGCGCGACCGCGGGAGCCGCATCATGGCCGAGACCACCATCATCATCGCGTTGTTGATCGTCGTTGTGTTCGGCGGGCTCGTGCTCGTCAACCAGCAGCGGGAGCGCAGCCGGAGGCAACTGGAGGACGCCAAGGCCGACGCCCGGCGCTGGGTGGAACGTCTCGGCGGCCAGGTGCTCAACCTGAGCGGCACCGACGTCGCGTCGCAGCAGGCCATCGCGGACGCGTCCGAGCGCTACACCGCGGCGGGCTCGCAGCTGGAGCAGGCGCAGACAACGCAGCAGGCCAAGCTGGTCACCGACACCGCCCTCGAAGGGCTGTACTACGCGCGGGCGGCGCGCCTCGCCATGGGCATGGACCCCGGCCCCGCGCTACCAGACGACGCCGAGCGCTCCCGCGCGGGCAAGGTGACCGAGGAGCGCCAGGTCGACGTCGAAGGCCACCACTACGCCGCATCGCCGCACGCGGACCGGACGACGCCGTACTACTACCCCGGCGGCCGCGTCGCGGGCAGGCCGGTTCCCGAGGGCTGGTACAGCGAGCCGTGGTGGAAGCCCGCGCTGGTCACCGGCGCGTGGACGATGGCGTCGGTGTTCCTGTTCAGCACGATGTTCTCCGGGATGGCGGGCATCCCGAGCGCCGAAGCGTGGGAGTCCGGCAACGACGCCGGCCAGGAGGCCGCGGGTGACGCAGGTGACGCCGGTGGCGACATGGGCGGTGACTTCGGCGGCGGCGACATGGGCGGCGGCGGTTTCGACTTCGGGGGTGGCGGCGACTTCGGCGGCTTCTGAGTCACTCAGCGCGCGGTGGCTAGCTTGACCAGTCGCTCCGGCCTCGACCAGCGGACGTCGTAGGCCCAGCCGGCCTTCTCCAGCAGCCAGATCGCTCGCGCCGAGATGTCGATCTGGCCGCGGTTGACGCCGTGGCGCGCCGAGGTCGGATCGGCGTGGTGCAGGTTGTGCCACGACTCGCCCATGGACAGGATCGCCAGCGGCCAGAAGTTCGCCGACCGGTCCCGCACGGCGAACGGCCGCTCGCCGAGCATGTGGCAGATCGAGTTGACCGACCAGGTCACGTGATGCACCGCGGCCACCCGCACCAGACCGGCCCAGAAGAACGCCGTCACCGCGCCCCACCACGACCACGTCACCAGCCCGCCGATGAGCGCGGGCAGCAGCATCGTGGCGAGAGTCAGCGGCCCGAACAGCCGGTGCACCACACGCATGTCCCGGTCGGCGAGCAGGTCGGGCGCGAAGCGCTGCTGGTTGGTCAGCGTGCGGCGGAAGATCCAGCCGATGTGGGCGTGCCAGAACCCGCGCATGATAGCCAGCGGGCTGGTGCCGAACAGCCACGGCGAGTGCGGGTCGCCGTCGCGGTCGGAGAACGCGTGGTGCCTGCGGTGGTCGGCGACCCAGTGCAGGATCGGCCCCTGCACCGCCATGCTGCCGAGCACCGCGAGCGTCACCCGCAGCGGGCGCTTCGCCTTGAACGAGCCGTGGGTGAAGTAGCGGTGGAAGCCGACGGTGACGCCGAGGATCGAGAGCGTGTAGAAGAACACGGCGAGGCTGAGGTCGAGCCAGCTCACGCCCCAGCCCCACACCATCGGCACCGCGATGAGCGCCGCGACGAACGGCACGATCGCGAAGGCGTACACGGAGACGTGGGCGGGCATCGGGCGCTTCTCGCCATCGACGGGTTTGGGGCCGGATCGCACGCGAGTGCTGGTGGATTCGGGCGTGGAAACGGTCACCGGGGTGATCACCTCTCTGTCATGCCTGCACCGAGCATCGGCCTATCCAGTCCTTGCCGACCCGGCGCGAACCCCGGGTCACCCCCTGGCGCCGTACGGTACACGCGATCCGGTGACGGTCCGACGTGTGCCATGCCACGTTTTCGCGTCCACAACGGGAAGATCCGGTGTCATGCCTGGCAGGCCGGGCACCAGTAGAGGTTGCGCGAGACCAGGTCGGCGCGGGTGATCTCGGTGCCGCAGACGTGACACGGCCGGCCCGCCCTGCGGTAGACGTAGACCTCTCCCCCGTGCCGGTCGTCGCGCGGCGCCCGGCCGGTGACCTCGGGCAGGTGCTCGTCGCGGACGGTGTCGATGCTGCCGGTGCGCACGCCGTGGCGCATCAGCGCCACCAGGTCGTGCCAGATCGCCTGCCACCGCTCCTCGGTCAGCGCCTTGCCGGGCGTCATCGGCGGAATGCCGTGACGGAACAGCACCTCGGCGCGGTAGACGTTGCCGACGCCGATAAGACTTGTATTAGTTGCCCTATCTAAACTCCGGCGCTACTGGCTACGTTGGCGCTGCGCAGCCTACGAACTCCGCCGCACACGCGGCCTGGACCCGGCCAGGTCACGGACCAGCGGGTGCATCATTTCGGGCGATCTCCTTGGCGAAGAACGCGGCCGCCCTCCACAGAATCTTGTTCTCCTGCTCCAACATCCGGTTGCGGCGCTTGAGCTCACGCAACTCGGCCGATGCGGCTGCGGTGACGCGCGGCGGATGCCGTCCTCGACATCGACCTGCTGCAACCAGCGATTCAAACAAGACGCTGAGATGCGAAATCCTTAGCGAAGCTAATCTGGCGGATCGGCGCCTCACGCTCGCGAGCAACCACCCACCCGGTGTCCACGCGACACGATCACAACGCCAACGTTTCTTGATGAAGCGCTAGCTGTGCCGTGGATATGCTGGCCGTGTGCGCTTGCTGGCAGTAGGGCACGAGTTCTCCCCGTATGGGCCTTCACACTGGGGTGTGCTCGTCGTGTTCGCTGCGGGCGCCGTGGCTCTAGGTTGGGTCCGGCGTGCCCGTCGCGGCCGCGGCAGCTATCTCCTCAGCCTGGCTCTCGCGGTCACGATCCTCGTCGTGTACGCGGCAGATACGGTGTATTCGTTCGCTGCGACGGGCGTCGATCTACCGCTGCATCTGTCCGATCTCGTGCCCCTGGCCGCCGCCTATGCCCTGTTGTCACGACGCCAGTGGGCGTACGCGCTGACCTACTACTGGGGGCTGGTGTTGAGCACGCAGGCCCTGGTCTCCCCGGCACTGACCGGCCCCGACGTC
>WHUB01000106.1 GCA_009377395.1 Actinophytocola sp.
GACTGATTTCCGGCGACCGACATCCGCGCCTTGAACGACCCCGGCGGGTAGTACAGCCCCGCGTGCGCGACGTTGGAGTTGTGGCCGGTCTGGTGCCTGGCAAGCCGGTTCTCCTTCTCCAGCACGATGACCTGGTCACCGTGCCGCGTCAGCTCGCGCGCGACCGCGAGCCCGATGATCCCGCCGCCGATCACTGCGATGGTGCGCACGACCCCACAGCGTATCGGGGCCGCCGGGTCGCCACGACCTTCGACCGGCACAGTGTGACCCGACTGGTGAAAAAGGACAGTCGACGTCAGGCCATCGGACGATTGTCCTGGTGAGCGCGGCGACGCAAGCTGGTTCGCATGGGCACTCGCCGACGCTCGTCCCAGCTGGTCCTCGTCATCGCGACGGTGCTCGCGTCGCTCTTCGTCCTGCCGGAACAGAGCGCGGCGGACACGGTGCGCTACGCCGCGCTCGGCGACTCCTACGCATCGGGCGTCGGCACCAGGACGTACTACGAGAACAGCGGCGCCTGCTACCGCTCGCCCCGCGCGTACCCGGTCCGGGTCGCCGCCACGACCGGGGCGACGCTCGACTTCGCCGCGTGCTCCGGCGCGCGGGTTGCCGACGTGCGCGCCACCCAACTCGGCGGTCTCAGCGGTGCGACGGACTACGTCACGGTGCAGGTAGGCGGCAACGACGCCGGCTTCGTGGAGGTGCTCACGGCCTGCGCGCGGCCGTGGCCCTACACCTGCTGGGCCGAGATCAACGAGGCCAACCGCGTCATCAGCGATGTCCTGCCCGGGCGGCTCGACGCGCTCTACGACGGCATCGCCGCACGCGCCCCGCACGCGCAGGTGGTCGTCGTCGGCTACCCGAGGCTGTTCAACGGCGAGCAGTGCAACGCCGGAGCGCGGATCAGCCCCGGTGAGCAGATCGAGCTGAACAGGTCGGCGGACCGGCTCGCCAAGGTCATCAGGGCGAGGGCCGCCGCGCACGGCTTCGAGTTCGCCGACCCGAGAGCCGCCTTCACCGGGCACGCCGTCTGCGATGACACCGAGTGGATCAACGGGCTGTCCTATCCGATCGTGGAGTCGTACCACCCGAGCCGGCCGGGCCAGTCGCTCGGCTACACGCCGCTCGTCGCCGACCACGTCGCGGTTCCGGCGCTGACGACCTGACGCGGGCAGCCGCCAAAACCTACGGTCGCGTAACCTGGCGGCATGGCAGAGCTCGTGTACCCGCCGGTCGTCGCCGCGTGCAAGACGATGTTTCGCGTGCTCGACATCAAGCTCGACATCGGCGGCACCGAGCACGTGCCGCGACAGGGCGGCGCGGTGATCGCGTGCACGCACGTCAGCTACCTCGACTTCATCTTCTGCGGGCTCGGCGCGCTGCCCGCCGACCGGCTGGTTCGGTTCATGGCGAAGCGCGAGGTGTTCGAGAACCGCATCGCGGGCCCGCTGATGCGCGGGATGCGCCACATCTCGGTCGATCGCGCCGCGGGCAAGGCGTCCTACGACGAGGCCGTCGAGCGGTTGCGCTCCGGCGAGGTCGTCGGCGTGTTCCCGGAGGCGACGATCAGCAGGTCGTTCACCGTCAAGGAGCTGAAGTCGGGGTCGGTGCGGATGGCGGCGGAGGCCGGGGTGCCGATCGTGCCGATGACGGTGTGGGGCTCGCAGCGGCTGTGGACCAAGGGGCGGCCGAAGAACCTCACCCAGCGGCACGTGCCCGTCTCGATCATGGCGGGCGAGGCGTTCCATCCTGAGGCCGGCGACGTCGACCGCGTGACGGCCGACCTGCGGGTGCGGATGCAGCACCTGCTCGACAAGGTGCAGGCCGGCTACCCGGACGCGCCGGGCGCGGACCCTTGGTGGCTGCCCGCCCACCTCGGCGGCACCGCGCCCACCCCGGCGGAGGCCGCCGCGCTCGACCAGGAGAAGTAGCGCGACACCTCCGGGTGAGGCTAGAACCAGCGCTCGAGCACCCGCGCGACGCCATCCTCGGTGTTGGCCGCCGCGATCTCGTCCGCCGACGCCAGCACGCTGGGATGGCCGTTGGCCATCGCCACGCCGTGCCCGGCCCAGCGCAGCATCTCGACGTCGTTGGGCATGTCGCCGAACGCGATGACGGCCTCCGCCGCGACGTCGGCCAGCTCGGCCACCTCGGCCAGCCCGCTCGCCTTGGTCACGTCGGGCGCGGAGATCTCGATCAGCCCGGCGTTGGTGGAGAAGGTGATGTCGACGGCGTCGCCGAGCATCTGCCGCGCGGCGTGCGCCATCTCGTCCGAGGTCATCCAGCCGACGCTGACCAGCAGCTTGATGGCCGTCTTGCCCAGCACCTCGGCCCGGGTCGCCGGTTCGCTCTCGCCTTCGCCGTGCGGCGCCGTCGCGCCGTTCCACGGGTTGCGGAACCGCTCCTCCGCCAGGAACTGCGGCACGCTCTGGTCGTGGGCCGTCTCGCCGACGCGTTCGGCCGCCAGGTGCGCCCCCGGCAGCGCGGACAGCACCGCGTCGGCGACGTCGTGCAGCATGACGGGGTCGAGGCCGCGCACGCTGAGCACCTTGTCCGAGCCGATGTCGTAGAGCGCCGCGCCGTTGGCGCACACCGCGTAGCCGGTGATGTCGGCCTGGCTGGCGACCGGCGGGATCCAGCGCGGCGGCCTGCCGCTGACGAGAACGAACGGCACCTCGGCGCCCTGTACGCGGCCGAGGACGTCGAGTGTCCGCCGGGTCATCCGTTCCATCGGCGTGAGCAACGTGCCGTCGACGTCCGATGCGATCAAGTCAGGCCTGTCCACCCTGCCATCATCCCCGATCCCCGCCATCGTCCGCCGCGCTACGCCGAACGGCCTAGTCAGGACCGCTGATCATCGCAAATCCTGGCCCCGGCGCGAGGCCGCCGTCACAGTGCAACTTGAAGACGATACGGTAGCTAGCCGTGCGGGCGGGCATCGTGATTCTGACGGAGGACAGGTGGTGGTCCGGCGAGCCCAAGTGGCGCAACGCTGAGGAGTTCGGGTTCGATCACGCCTGGACCTACGACCATCTCAGCTGGCGTTCCCTCGCTGACGGCCCCTGGTTCAGCGCCCTGCCCACGCTGACCGCCGCGGCCATGGTGACCGAGCGGATCATGCTCGGCACCTTCGTCGCATCGCCGAACTACCGTCATCCGGTGCCGTTCATGCGCGAGCTGATCACGCTCGACGACGTCTCGGACGGCAGGGCGCTGCTCGGCCTCGGCGCCGGCGCCGGCCCGTCCGGGGTGACCGACCGCGCCACGCTCGGGGAGGACGGGTGGCGGCCGGGTGAGCTGGCCGATCGCTTCGGCGAGTTCGTCGAGGCGCTCGACGGCCTGCTCACCAAGGACAACTACAGCTTCGACGGCACCTACTACACCGCGTCGACCGCGCGGAACCTGCCCGGATGCGTGCAGGTGCCCCGGATACCGTTCGCCGTCGCCGCCAACGGCCCCCGCTCGCTGCGGCTCGCC
Source organism: Actinophytocola sp. (assembly GCA_009377395.1). GTDB lineage: Bacteria > Actinomycetota > Actinomycetes > Mycobacteriales > Pseudonocardiaceae > Haloechinothrix_A. The sequence continues at coordinate 3,478 of WHUB01000106.1, forward strand.
GCGCGCTATGGGCAGGGCTGGATCACGACCGGGCGGCCGAGCGACGACAACGAGGAGTGGTGGCGTGGCGTCGGCGCGCTGAGTGACCAGTTCGACCGTGCGCTCGACGAGGTGGGCCGGGATCCGGCCGGCGTGCGCAGGTACCTGAGCCTCGATGCCGGTCCGGTGTACTCGCTGACCAGCGTCGACACCTTCACCGACGCCGCGCAGCGAGCGTGGAAACTGGGGTTCACCGACATTGTCGTGCACTGGCCGCGCGCCACCGACCCGTACTGCGGGCAGGAAACGGTGCTGGAGCGCGTGGCGGAGGAAGTACTCGCGGAGGTCCAGGAGCTGTGAACAATGCAAGCATTGCGCCAGACACCATGATTCGCGGACAGGTATCCGGAAACCTCGACCGAGCCGACGGGGCGATGATCCGGTGGTGGCGTGGCGGGCAGGGTGAGCCCGTCGTGCTTGTGCACGGCTCGTTCGACGACCACAACAGCTGGTCCGCCGTGCAGTCGCAGCTCGGCAGCTACGCCGACGTCGTGAGCTACGACCGTCGCGGCCACAGCCTCAGCAGCGCGCCGCGCAGCCAGGGCAGCATCACGCAGGACGCCGAGGACCTGCTGTCCATTGTGGACACGGTGATCGGCGCGCCCGCGCATCTCATCGGGCACGGCTACGGCGGGTCGGTCGCGATGCTCGCCGGGACGCTCCGCCGGGACGCGGTGCGCAGCGTCGCGGTACACGAGCCGCCGCTGTACGGAATGCTGCGCACCAACCCGTTCGCCAAGGTGCTCGGCGCCGAGGCGTCGGTGTGGCTCGACCACGCGGCCGAGCTGATCCGCAACGGCAACCTGTCCGGTGGCGTGCGGGTGTACACGGAGAAGGTGGGCTACGGCAAGGGCAGCTGGCACGGTCTGTTCTCCCGTGAGCAGCGCGCGACGATGATCTCCAACGCCCACACCTGGCTCGACCAGTACACCGACCCGAACGGCCACAACCCCGACATCACCACGCTGGCCTGGGCGCGTTTCCCGGTGACGCTGTTCGTCGGCGACCGCACCCACCCGATGAACAACCTGGTCGCCGACGAGCTCGCCGAGCGGCTGCCGTTCCTGCGCACCGTCCGCATTCCCGACGTCGGCCACGCGCCGCACCTCACCCACCCCGACACCTTCGCCAACGCCCTCATCGGCCACATCCGCCTCGGCTGACCGGCGCATTCGGCCCGTCGCGGCTGGCACCGTTCGCGGCCCTGCGCGAGTCCCACGTTCTGGTGGCGCGAGTCCCGGGTTCCCGTGCCGCGAGTCCCGTGATCTGGGGTTTCGAGTCCCACCGAACGCGAGTGTGCCCTGTTGATCCACCGGGCGCGGTTGTCCACAGCGTCCGGGAGCCTCTGGTGCCGCCCACCGCCGCTGGCCACGGTTGACGCCATGGTTTCGCTACCCGACGGCTCACACGGCACCTACTCACGATCCGAACTGGAACGACTGCTCGGTCACGACGTCGTGCGGCGCGCTATCGAGGACGGCGCCCTGAAGCCGTTCGCACGGGGTGTGCTCGTTGACTCGCGTCGTAGCGTCACGCTGTATACCCGCGCTGCCGCGACCGTGCTGCTCGCGGGGCCGGTCGCGGCGCTGACAGGCTTCACCGCGCTGGCGATGTGGGGCTGCTCGGCCGTGCCCGACGGGCCGGTGCACGTCCTGCTGCCGTACTCCCGCAAGATGTCGGCGCGACCGGGCGTCGTGGTGCACAGCGGCGTCTTCGAGGAGCAGGACGTGCACGATGTCGCAGACCTGCCGACGATGGCGCTCGACTTCGCGCTGACCGAGGTGCTGTGCCGCGAGAACCGGCGTGACGCGCTGGCGTGCGCGGATCAGGCGTTCGCGATGACGCCTGAACCCGAACGAGCGGAGTTTCGCGCGGCGGTCGCCGAACGCATCCGCACCCGGCGTGACCCGCGAGGACGTCGGCGCGGTCGGCGGCTGCTGGAACTCGCGACCGGCCTCCCGGAGTCGCCGGCCGAGAGCTGGACGCTGGTACTGTTCGATGACGCCGGCCTGCCGATGCCCACGCCGCAGTACCCGATCTACGACCTCTCCGGCAGAGAGATCTACCGGCTGGACTTCGCGTGGCCCGAGTTGCGCGTCGCCGTCGAGTACGACGGGTATGAGGCACACGAGCACAAGGCGGCGAGGGATCAGGTGCGGGACCGTGACCTGCGTCGTCGCGGCTGGTTGGTGATCAGGGCGACGAGTGCCGACCTGGCCGAGCCGACGCGGTTGCTGGGCGAGATCGGGTCGGCGTTCCGGGCGCGGGGCCTCGCGGCGTGAGCCCGATCTCGGGACTCGCGGCTCTGGATGTCGGGACTCGCGGCACCACAACCCGGGACTCGCGGTATCGGACGTCGGGACTCGCGGCACCACAACGGCAGACTCGCGCCCCTCCGGCACGCCACCGCAAGCCCGCCGGGTACCCTGCGCCCGTGAGCTTGCACACGAACGCATCCCAAGGCACTGACGCGTCGTACGACGGATACGACCTGATCGTCGTGGGGTCCGGCTTCTTCGGATTGACCGTCGCCGAACGCGCCGCGACCCAGCTCGACAAGCGGGTCCTCGTCCTCGATCGGCGCCCCCACATCGGCGGCAACGCGTACTCCGCGCCCGACCCTGACACCGGCATCGAGGTCCACGAGTACGGGGCACATCTGTTCCACACCTCGAACAAGCGGGTGTGGGACTACGTCACCCAGTTCACCGACTTCACCGACTACCAGCACCGGGTGTTCGCCAAGTACAAGGGGCAGGTGTACGCCTTCCCGATGAACCTGGCGCTCATCAACCAGTTCTTCGGCCGGTCGTTCACGCCGGACGAGGCGCGCGAGCTCATCGCCGAGCAGTCGAGCGAGATCGACACCAAGGATGCGCAGAACCTCGAGGAGAAGGCGATCTCGCTGATCGGTCGCCCGCTGTACGAGGCGTTCGTGAAGGGCTACACCGCCAAGCAGTGGCAGACGGACCCGAAGGAGCTCAGCCCGAGCATCATCACCAGGCTGCCGGTCCGCTACAACTTCAACAACCGCTACTTCAACGACACCTACGAGGGTCTCCCCGTCGACGGCTACACCGCGTGGCTGGAGCGGATGGCCGACCACCCGAACATCGAGGTGCGGCTGGGCGTCGACTACTTCGACGTGCGGGACCAGATCCCGTTCGGCACCCCGACCGTCTACACCGGCCCGGTCGACCGCTACTTCGGCTACGAAGAGGGCAGGCTCGGCTGGCGCACCATCGACCTGGAGCGCGAGGTCGTCGACACCGGCGACTTCCAGGGCACCTCGGTGGTCAACTACAACGACGAGGACGTGCCGTTCACCCGCATCCACGAGTTCCGGCACTTCCACCCGGAGCGCGAGGACCGCCACCCGAAGGACAAGACGGTCATCCTGCGCGAGTACTCGCGGTTCGCCAACGACGACGACGAGCCGTACTACCCGATCAACACGGCCGAGGACCGGGACATGCTCGAGCGCTACCGCGAGCGGGCGAAGGCCGAGGCCAAGGAGCGCAACGTGCTCTTCGGCGGTCGGCTCGGCACCTACAAGTACCTCGACATGCACATGGCGATCGGCTCCGCGCTGTCGGCGTTCGACAACAAGATCGCACCACACCTGACCGACGGCGCGCCGCTCGACGGCTCGCTCGATGCCTGACGACCGAGGTTCCAGGACCACGGAGGTCGCGCTGCTGGTCGCGATCCAGCACGCGCTGGTGCGGCGGCGCGCGGTGATGAGCGCCGCGCGTGGCCTTTCGCACTTCGGTGAGCACAGCATCGGCTGGTTCGCAGCCGGCCTCGTCGGCGCGGCCGCCGACCGGCGTCGCAGGGGCCAGTGGCTCACCGCCACGGCGGGCGTCGTCGGGGCGCACGCCGTGTCGGTGGCACTCAAACGGGTGGTGCGCCGCCCCCGGCCGCAGGACTCGGCCATCGAGGTCGGCGTCGCGACGCCGAGCAGGCTGAGCTTTCCCTCCTCGCATGCGACGTCGACCACGGCGGCCGCTGTGATGTACTCGAAGCTGACCGGTCGCACACTGGTGCCGGTGCTGGTGCCGCCGATGCTGGCGTCCCGGCTGGTGCTCGGCGTGCACTACCCGACAGACGTGCTGGCAGGCGCGGCATTGGGTGGCGCCATCGGCGCGGCCCTGCGCCGCAAGTTGTCCGGTCCGCCCGGTTCTGCCTAGAGGAGTGCAACGTGAGCGAGACCGCTGAGGAAACGGTGACGACGCCGGTGCCGCGGGGCGGAGTCGTCGCGGGGGTGCTCAGGTCGGCGCGGCCCAAGCAGTGGCTGAAGAACGTCCTCGTGCTCGCCGCGCCGTTCACGGCCGGCAAGATCGGTGAGGCTGGCGTGCTCGCCGACGCCGGCCTGGCGTTCATCGCGTTCTCGCTGGTGGCGTCGGCGGTGTACCTGGTCAACGACGCGGTCGACGTCGAGGCCGACCGCGCCCACCCCACCAAGTGCAAGCGTCCCGTCGCGGCGGGCATCGTGCCGGTCCCGGTCGCCTACGGCGCGGCGCTGGCGTTCTTCGCTCTCGGCATGGCCGTGGGAGCGCTGACCAGGTGGGAGCTGCTCATCGTGCTCGGCGTGTACGCCGCCGTGCAGCTCGGCTACTGCTTCGGCTGGAAGCACCAGCCGGTCATCGACCTGTGCATCGTGGCGTCCGGGTTCCTGATGCGGGCGATCGCGGGTGGCGCGGCGGCGGGCATCGTGCTGTCGCAGTGGTTCCTGCTGGTGACGGCGTTCGGCTCGCTGTTCATGGTGTCCGGCAAGCGCTACGCCGAGATCGTGCTCTACGAGCGCACCGGCGCGAAGATCCGGTCGTCGCTGCGGAAGTACTCCGCGAGCTACCTGCGGTTCGTGTGGGCGGCGTCCGCCGCGATCGTGATCATGGCGTACTGCCTGTGGGCGTTCCAGATCAGGCAGGAGACCCAGGACTCGGTGTGGGCCGTGGTGTCGATGGTGCCGTTCGTGGTGGCCGTGCTGCGCTACGCCGTCGACGTCGACGGCGGCAACGCGGGCGAGCCGGAGGAGATCGCGCTCAACGACAGGACGTTGCAGGTCCTCGGGCTGAGCTGGGCCGCCACCCTCATCGCCGCGTTCTACTCCTGACCCTCAGAGCAGCCTGGTGACGTCGATCGACACCGGGAACGGCTCCGACGCGGTGAAGGTGTCGGAGACCTCGGCGCTGTCGACGTAGCCGAAGTCCTCCGTCAACCGGCACGCGACGAGCGAGACCGGCGGACGCAGATCGACGATCCAGTAATGCGGAATCTCGGCGTCGGCGTACTCCCGCCGCTTGTCGACGTAGTCGGTGCGCTGCGAGCCCGCCGAGACCACTTCGATGGCGACACGTACCTCCGATGCCTTGATCATCCCGCCTTCGCGGCGCACTCGTTGCCGCGCGCCTAGCTCTACGATCAGCAGGTCCGGCCGCCGCGAGAATCCAGGCTCACCCGGCGGGACAAGCTCCAGATTGACGTCCACGTCCTGGATGACTTCGAAATCACTGGGCAGCTGGTGCTTGATCTGTTCCCGCAACTCTCCCGAGGCGTAGTTGTGGTCCGGTACGGGACTCGGTGACATCAAAATGCGGCCCTCCACGAGCTCGGTATAACCGGTTTCGGTTTCGCCGAGGGCCACGTACTCGTCAACGGTCAGCAAGCGCGCAGGCGGCCGGAGTGGGTGCTCCGGCGGTTCGGGTAAGGCAGTCATCCGGTCCTCACGATCCCTTCTCGCTCAGTCTGGCACAACGCACCGACATCGACCGGGAACGTATCGATCCTGGTGAGCGCGGTTGCCTGCTTGGCCTAGCGACGGCGCCGCAACCTGCCGCTGGCTGACATGCCAAGCCCGACGAAGAGCGCGATCGCGAACATGCTGATCGCGAATATCACGACGGGCTCGTGAGGAAGCACTGTCTGAAGAACCACGGTTCCGATGGCGCCACCGACGGCACCGACCGTTGCGGACGCGCTGACTTTGCCGCGTTCGCTCTGATCGATGATCTTGGCGACCAACGGCGCTAGCACAACACCCACGGCGACGCCGATGCCGAAGGCCAGCACTGACGGTGCCGTCAGGTAACCGAGGATGACGAAGAACAAGCACAGAATCGGGCTGAGGATGAGCCTGCGCTTTTGCTGTGCGACGTCGATCTGCACGGTCATTTGATGGGCGGCTTCCTAATGGCGGCTTGCAGATGGAGGTGATCGACGGCACGGCGGTTGACGTCGGCGCCGTGGTGGACGATGGAGTGCAGGATGCCGTTGTAGAGCAGGTCCCAGAGCTTGCGGTTCTTCTGGAGGTACCAGACCTGGGTATCGGCTTTGTTTCCTGCGGCGTCGGTGAGTTCGATGTGGGTTGTGTTGACTCTGGGGGTGACACGGATGGTGCGGAGCCGGTAGGTGTCGACCCATTGTTTGTCGCCGATGCTGAGCCAGTCGGCGCCTGCGGTCATGCGCAGTTGTTTGCGGCCGAGCAAGAACAGCGACGAACCGATCGCCAGGATGAGCCAGAGCCACCAGACGCGCATCCAGTCGAAGCCCCAGTCCTTCAATGAGAGAAACGCAACGCCAAGGACGAAGATGAACGCTGCGGCACCCCACATAGTGCTCTTGGCGTCGGCGAACCATTCGAGCGCCGGGCCCTTGCCCGGTGGTGGTGAGCCGGGCGCCATGTCGGTCGCCTTGTCGTAGGGTTTGTCCCGCGTCAAGAAATTGGCAGGGTTTCGGTCGTTTGAAATGTCGGGACGGTC
>WHUB01000107.1:0-7518 GCA_009377395.1 Actinophytocola sp.
GGGCGAGGTACTGCAACATCGGATGCGCGGCGTCCCCGGTGAGCGCGAGGCGACCGTGCACCCACCGCGGGATCGGCAGCCGGTCGTACATCGGCCAGCGCCGGTCGCGCCAGAGCGACCCGAGACCTTCCTTGACGTCGGCGCACGCGTCGGCGAAGGCATCGTCCAGTTCCTCCGGCCCGCCCCACTCTTGCTCGCCCCGCCGGTACGCGGGCGAGGCGAACACCGCGACGGTATTGAAGATCTCGCCGCGCCGCAACGGATAGTGCACCAGGTGGCAGCCGGGTCCGATGTAGACCGTTATGTCGTTCAGCTCGTCCCGGCCAAGCCGCCGGTCGAGCCGCGCGACCGGGAACGCGCCGCGGTAGGCGACGTAGCCGGAACAGATCGGCACGTCGTCGCTGAGCGTGGCTCGCAACGTCGAGTGCAGGCCGTCCGCCGCGATCACCAGCTCGGCCCGGTGGTCGCCGTGCGCGCTGTGCACCACGGCCCCGTCGCCGTCGGCGCTGACGCCCTCCACCGCACAGCTCGGCACCAGGTCGACCCCGGCCCGCTCGCACGCCCGCACCAGGATGGTCAGCAGATCGCTGCGGTGGATCACGACGTAGGGCGCGCGGTAGCGCTGCGCGAAGGCGTCGTCGAAGGCGAGGTGGGTCAGCACGGCGCCGTCGAGCGCGTCCTTGAACACCATCCGCCTCGGCGAGACACCCGCCGCGAGCACCTCGTCGAGCAGGCCCCAGTCCCGCAGGATCCGCGTCGCGTTGGGCGCCAGCTGCAGCCCGGCGCCCACCTCGGCGAACTCAGGTGCCCGTTCCAGCACCCGCACGCTGTGCCCCTCGGTGGCGAGCGCGTAGGCATTGGCCAGCCCGCCGATCCCGCCGCCGCCGCCGACGACGTCCACATCGCTGTTGGTCATCTACGAGGTCCTTCGTTCAGAGCCAGCGGCCGAGGGTGGGCGCCTCGGCGGCGCGTCCGGTCAGCCACGCCGCGAGAGCCGCGCTGCGGTGCTTGGCCGCGGCGTCGGTGATCAGCGCGGCGGTGAAATCCTCCGGCAGATCCTCGAAACTCACACCGCAGCCGAGGTCGACGGCGTGCACGCACACCTCTCGGGCCCGCAGCCAGGGGACCTCCGTGGCCGGCACCGTCCTGCCCTGCGCGGTGACCACCTCGCGTTGCCAGGAATAGGCGGACAGGGTGTCCATATCGGACGTCAGAGCCACCGCCGAGTCGTGCACCAGCGCGCGCAGATCGGTGGCGGGTAGTTCGGTGCCGGAGGCGATCTCGGCGTTGCGCTGCTCCGCGCTGGCGTACATCCGGTTCTCCACCCCGGTGCGCGCCCAGCTCAGCAACCGCCGCAGCGCCTCGGCGTTGTAGTGGACGTGGGCCACGACATGCTTGCGCGTCCAGCCAGGCAACGCCGTTGCGACATCGAACTCGTCGTCGGTCAACTTGTCGACAGCGTCGAGGAACAGCTTGGTGCCGATGTCCGTCCACTCGCGCGGGCTCATGCCGCCCTCGCGGTGTTGTCGAGCCTGCCGATGCCCGCGATCTCGGTGACCACGGTGTCGCCGTCGGCGAGGTACCTGGCGGGTGTGCGCGCGTGGCCGACGCCGCCGGGCGTGCCGGTGGCGATGATGTCGCCGGGCCGCAGTGTCAGGATCGTGGACGCGTAGCGCACCAGGTCGACCGGGCCGAACACCAGGTCGGAGGTGTCGGCCTTCTGCATCACCTCGCCGTTGACGCCGCAGCTGATCGACACGGCCGGCCGCAGGCCGCCGGGCAGCTCGTCCGGCGTGACCAGCACCGGCCCGACGGGCGTCGTGGCCTCGAACGTCTTGCCCTGCAACCATTCCTTGGTGCGGAACTGCCAGTCCCGCATGGACACGTCGTTGAGCACGGTCAACCCGGCGATGGCGCGTTCCGCCTCGTCCTCGCTGGCGCGGCGCACGGTCTTGCCGATCACGACGGCGAGCTCGGCCTCCCAGTCGACCGCGTCAGACTCCGGCGGCAGCTCGACGTCGTCGCGGGCGCCGATCAGCGACTCGGCGAACTTGGCGAACAGCGTCGGGTGCTCGGGCAGGCCCCGGCCCATCTCGAGAATGTGAGTGCGGTAGTTGAGCCCGACACACAGCACCTTGCCCGGCCGGGTCACCACCGGTGCGAGGTCGGCCGCGCGCGCCGGGTGAACGTCCCCTTCGGACACCGCGGCACGGCTGGCCCAGTCCTCGTTGGACAACAGTTCGCCGACGTCGGCATAGCCGAGGTCGAGGTAGCCATCTGCGGTGAGCCGGACGGCGCGAGTGCCGGCGCTGGTGCGGATGGTCGCGAGTCTCACTGGGTGACCTCCGTGACGGTGCGGTACTGGTCGAGTCGTTCGAAGATCGGGGTGTCGCTGAACCGGAACAGGTCGAGCCCGGCGTCGGTGGCCAGCCGCAGCGGCTGCCATGACGGCACGACGAACAAATCGCCCCGCTCTACCTGCCAGCTCTGCTCGCCGACGCTGACCTCGCCGGTGCCGTCGAAGACCTGGTACACCGACGACCCGGTCTCGCGGACCGGCGCCGTCGCGGTGTCCGGCGCGAGCCGGTGGAACTCGGTCCGCAGCGTCGGCATCACGTCGCCACCGGTGGTCGGGTTGGTGTAGCGAACGGCGGCGTGGCCGGGCTCGACGGTCGCCGAGTACCCCTCGGCTTCGAGCACGAGCTGCTCGCTGAGCGCCCGGTCGGTGTGCTCCCACCGGTAGGCGAGCAGCGGCGTGGCCGGCGTCGGCGTCAGCTGCGTCAGCGGTCGCAGCCCGGGGTGCGCCCACAGCCGCTCGGCACGGGAGCGCTCCGGCGCGTCGCGGGTCTCGACCTCGTCCGGCCCGAACTCGAAGAACGTCGACTCCACGTAGTGCTGGAACGGGATGTCGAGACCGTCGATCCAGGCCATCGGGCGGTCAGTGATGTTGTGGTGGCCATGCCAGTGCCAGCCGGCCTGGGGCAGGAAGTCGCCCCGGCGCATCGCCACCGGGTCGCCATTGACGACCGTCCACACCCCTTCGCCTTCGACGACGAACCGGAAGGCGTTCTGCGTGTGCCGGTGCACCGGGGCGTCCTCGCCGGGGTTGAGGTACTGGATCGCCGCCCACAGCGTCGGGGTGGCGAACGGCCTCCCACCGAGGCCGGGGTTGGCCAGCGCGATCGCTCTGCGTTCGCCGCCGCGCCCGACCGGCACCAGCTCGCCCGCCTGCTGCGCCAGTGACAGCAGGCCGCGCCACCGCCACAGCTGCGGCAGCGCCTTCGATCTCGGCGCGGGCGGCATCAGGTCGCCGATCTCTGTCCACAACGGAATGAGCAGTTCCGACTCGAACCCGCGATAGAGCGCTTCCAGCTCTGGCGTCCGGGCGGGCTGGTTGTCGGCGTCGGTCGCCGTGATGGTCACCGGAGATGTGAGAGCCATGCCTCGATGGTGCGCATGTTCCGCATCGAGGGATAGTATTTTCTGTTATGAGGAATAAGCCGCCCTATGCGACCGCCTCCGTCGACCACGCGCTGCAGCTCGCCGCCGTGTTGCAGCAGGAGGGATCGCTGCGGGTCACCGACGCCGCCGAACGGCTCGGCGTGTCCGCGTCCACCGCGCACCGGCTGCTGGCCATGCTGGTGTACCGCGACTTCGCCGAGCAAGCCCCGGACCGGCGCTACGGTCCCGGCAAGGTGCTGCGGCCCGCCGAGACGTCCGAGGCGCCGGTCACGCTGCTGCGCCGGGTCGCGCTGCCGCACCTGCAACGGTTCGTCGACCGGACGCACGAGTCGGCCAACCTGGTCGTGCTCGCCGGGACCGAGGTGCGCTTCATCGCCTCCGTCGAGTCCGACCAGATCCTGCGGGTCGGCGACCGGGCCGGCCGCTCGCTGCCCGCGCATCTCGCCTCCGGCGGCAAGGCCACCCTGGCCGCGCTGCCCGCCGATGCGGTCGAGGAGCTGTACCAGGACTCCGACGTCGACCTCGCCCGGCTGCGCCAGGAGCTGCGGCTGGTCCGCAGGCGTGGCTTCGCGATCAACAACCAGCTCACCGAGACCGGGCTGACCGCCGTGTGCATGCGGGTGGACCACCCGGCGGGGACACCGGTCGCCGCCGTCTCCATCGCGCTGCCGACCGCCCGCTTTGACCGCGACCGGCTGCCCGCCTGGACCAGCGCGCTCTCCGAGGCCGTGACGGCCATCGAGGCCGGATCTAGGTGGCGCGGCGTAGTTCGCGTTCGGCCTCCTCGATGGCGATGCGCAGGTCGGGCACGAACGCCGCGAGGCGTTGCCGTGAGCTGCGTGCGCTGGGCACGGCGATCGTCAGTGCCGCCACCCCGACGTCGTCGGCATCATGCATGGCCATACCCACGGCGAACACCCCCGCCTCGGTCTCCTCCTCGTTGGTGGCGTAGCCGCGCCCGCGGACCAGCTCAAGATCACGGCACAGCCGCTGCCAGTCCTCGCCGGACTCGCCGGAGTGACCGTAGAGGGCCGCGAGCTCGGTCGTGGTCAGCTCCGCGAGCAACGCCTTGCCGCCCGAGGTCTTGGCGGCGGGCAGGATGGTTCCCCGGCGGTCGCCGACGTGCAGTACCTGCGGCGACTCGACGGAGGCCAGGAACCGCGTCTGCGTCCCAACCCGCACCATCAGGTTCACGGTCTCCCGCACGCGCTCACAGAGCCGGTCCATGCTCGAGTAGGCGATCTTGCGCAGCTGCTGAAGCTCGCCGCCTTGCGGTGCCGCGGGCGCGAGCGACGCTCCCGGCAGGTAGCCGTGCTGGTCGTCCTGCTCGGCGAAACCCCGGTAGACGAGGGTGCTGAGTAGCCGGTGCGCGGTCGACCGGCCGACGCCGAGCTCGTCCGCCGCCTCACTCAGCCGGAGCTTCCCCTGGTCACGCAGCATCTGGATCAGTTGGAGCGCGTTGTCGACCGAGGACAGCGCATACGCGGGTCTGTTCTTCATAAAAGAATCCTATGTCCGTATGCAAGAACTCCGCCTAGCGTGGCACATCACGAGTTCAACGACGAACAGGAGCTGTGCCATGGCAGGGCTTTCCACTCACCGGAGACGCCGCCCGAGGCACGAGGGCCGCCGCGCTTCCATCCAGTAGAAGCCAAGCGTTGTAGCGGCCGTCACACGACCTTACGTTTCGCCAAGCACACCGCCCGACACCTCGAACAGGACCCGATGATGAAGCGACTTCTCCGAGCGAGCGCCGCGGCGGCGGCGCTGCTGTTACTGGCCACCGGCTGCGGCTCCGGCAGTTCAGGCACCACAACCGAGTCCGGAAAGGACGTCGTCTCGGTCGGCGTCATCCCGATCGTGGACGTCGCGCCGATCTACCTCGGCAAGGAGCAGGGCTTCTTCGCCGAGCGCGGCATCGACCTGAAGCTGGAAACCAGCCAGGGAGGCGCGGCGATCGTGCCTGGCGTGATGAGCGGCCAGTTCCAGTTCGGCTTCTCCAACGTCACGTCATTGCTGCTGGGGGCGGCCAAGGGCATGCCGTTGCGGGTGACCAACGCCGGAGTGAGCAGCACGGGCGACCCCGAGAACGACTACGGCGCCGTCGTCGCGGCCAAGAACAGCGACATCCGCGATGCCGCCGACCTCGAAGGAAAAACCGTCGCCGTCAACACGCTGAACAACATCGGCGACACCACCGTCAGGGAGGTCGTCCGGCAGGCGGGCGGCGACCCGTCCAAGGTCGAGTTTGTCGAGCTGGCCTTCCCCGATATGCCGGCCGCGGTGCAGGAAGGCCGGGTCGACGCGGCGTGGGTGGTCGAGCCGTTCGTCACCATCGCCACCCAGCAGGGCGCCCGGGTGGTGTCCGCGAACTTCGCCGAGACCCATCCCAAGCTGATGGTCGCGTCGTACTTCACCACGCAGGAGATCTTGCAGTCCGATCCGGACCTGGCGAAGCGGTTCGCCGCGGCGATGAACGAGTCGCTCGCCTACGCCCAGCACAACCCGGACGAGGTTCGCCGCATCCTCACCAGCTACAGCGACATCGACAAGGCCACCGCGAACGCCATCACCCTTCCCCGCTGGCCGACCGAGATCAATCCCGAACCGGTGCAGCGGCTCGCCGAGCTCGCGGTGCGCGACGGCCTCATCGGCAAGGCACCTGACGTCCAGGAGCTGCTGCCATGACAGCCGCCCCCATGACGGCCGCGCCTGCGGGGTCCGACACCCGCAGCCGCCGCAGGTGCGGCATCCCCGGCGGCGTGCTCGGCCTGGCCGGGTTCGCCGGCCTGATCCTGCTGCTGGAGCTGCTGCCTCGAATCGGTGCGGTCGACGCCCGGTTCCTGCCGCCGTTCTCCGAGATGGCGACGGCGCTGGGCGGCGAGCTCGGCAGCGCCGCGTTCTGGGACGCGCTGGTCGCGACGCTGCGCGGCTGGGCCATTGGGCTGGCCGTCGCGATGGCCGCCGGGGTCGCCGCCGGGTTCCTGATCGGCAGCGTCCCGGCACTGCGCGCGGCGACCAGCTCCACCATCGAGTTCCTGCGGCCCATCCCGTCGGTGGCGCTGATCCCGCTCGCCGTGCTGCTGTTCGGCAGCGACATGCGCTCCACGCTGCTACTCGTGGTCTACGCCAGCTTCTGGCAGGTGCTCGTCCAGGTGCTCTACGGCGTGGTCGACGTCGACCCGATCGCCCGCGACACCGCCCGGTCGTACCGGTTCTCGCCGTGGCGGCAGGTGCGCACCGTGCTCTGGCCGACCGCGCTGCCCTACGTGATGACCGGCTTCCGGCTCGCCGCGGCGGTCGCGCTGATCCTGGAGATCACCGGTGAGCTGATCATCGGCAGTCCCGGGCTGGGCAACGCCATCGCCGTCGCCCAGTCCTCCGGCGCGGTGGCGACGATGTACGCGCTGGTGATCGTCACCGGCGTCATCGGGGTCGGCGTCAACCTGCTCGCCCGCCGCGTCGAGCGGCGGGTGCTGCGCTGGCATCCGTCCGTCCGCCGGGAGGTGACCTCGTGATCGCGTCAACGCTCCGGCGGCTGCTGCTCATCACCGGGCTGCCCGCCGTCCTGATCGCCGTCTGGTGGTTCGCCACCGCGAACAGCACCAGCTTCTACTGGCCACCGCTGCGCGAGATCGTCGGCGCGTTCGGCCCCACCTGGCTCGACGGCAGGCTGACCGCCGACGTGTTGCCCAGCCTGGCCCGGCTCGGCGCCGGGTACGCCGCCGCGCTTGTGCTCGGCATCGGCATCGGGGTCGCCGTCGGCTCGTCGCGGGCACTGCGTGCGACGGTGGAGCCGGTGCTCGAGTTCTTCCGCGCCATCCCACCGCCGGTGCTGGTGCCGATTCTCATTCTGTTCGCCGGGATCGGCGACGGGATGAAGGTGCTGGTCATCGTCTCCGGCGCGATCTGGCCGATCCTGCTCAACACCGTCGAGGGTGTGCGGTCCATCGACGAGGTGCTGCGCGACACCGCCGCCTGCTACCGGTTCCGCGGGCCAGCCCGGCTCGGCCACCTGATCCTGCGGGGCGCCAGCCCGCAGATCATGGCGGGCGC
>WHUB01000107.1:7528-9750 GCA_009377395.1 Actinophytocola sp.
GGCGAGCCGCTTGCGCTCGGCTCGCGGCACGCCCTTCTCCTTCAGCGAGATGTTCGCCGCCAGCAACGGGCTCGGCTTCTCCATCGTCCAGTTCCAGCGCAGCTTCGCGATTCCCCAGATGTGGAGCGGAATCATCCTGCTCGGTCTCATCGGGGTCGCGCTCTCGCTGCTGTTCAGGCTGATCGAGAACCGAGTCCTTGCCTGGTACCACGGCCAGCGCAGCATCCAGCACTCCAGCGCATGACACGAAAGCCGAGGACATCATGAGCATCGTCCAGACCCTCACCCGCCGAACACCCGCGCAGGACATCGACATGAGCACCGAGAACACCGGCCAGGCCACCCCCATGCTCGACGTGCGCGGACTGCGCAAGGTCTACGCCACCGCGAAGCGCTCGGTGGCGGCCGTGCACGACCTGACGTTCAGCATCGACGCCGGTGAGCTGGTGTGCCTCGTCGGGCCGTCCGGCTGCGGCAAGACGACCCTGCTGCGCTGCATCGCCGGGCTGCTGGAGACCACATCGGGCGAGGTTGTGCTCGAAGGACGGCGGGTGTCCGGCCCGCCGGAGGGCATGGCCGTCGTGTTCCAGGAGTACGGCCGCAGCCTGTTCCCGTGGCTGACCGTGTGGCAGAACGTCGAGCTGCCGCTGAAGGAGAAGGGCGTGCCGCGAGCCGAGCGCAAGCGGCTCGCCACCGAGGCGCTGGCCGCCGTGGGGCTCGCCGACTTCCACACCGCCCACCCGTGGCAGCTCTCCGGCGGCATGCAACAGCGCGTCGCGATCGCCCGCGCGGTCGCGTACGAGCCGCACGTACTGTTGATGGACGAGCCGTTCGCCGCCGTCGACGCCCAGACGCGCGGCGAGCTGGAGGACCTGCTCCGGGCGCTGTGGGAGCGGCTCGGCGTGACCGTCCTGTTCGTCACGCACGACATCGACGAGGCCGTCTACCTCGGTCAGCGGGTCGTCATCCTGTCGAACGCGCCGACCGAGGTGCTGGAGGACGTCGCCATCGACCTGCCCGCCGAGCGGGACCAGCTCACCACCAGGGGGCTGCCCCGGTTCGCCGAGCTGCGGGCGCACGTCTACGAGCGGGTGCAGCAGGCCAAGCGGGGAGACCGGTCCGCGGCGAGCACCGCGACGACGTAACGTCGCGGGCATGACGACCAGGATCACGTCGCGGCGGGGCGGGACCGTGGCGGTGCGGCGCTGGCTGCTGCTCACGGCGGTGGTCCTGGTCGCGATCAACCTGCGTGGCCCGATCGCGGCCGTCTCGCCGGTATTGCCCGAGCTGCGGGCCACGCTCGGCCTCGGCTCGGGCAGCGCGTCGCTGCTGACGTCGATCCCGGTGCTCTGCTTCTCGATCGCGGCACCGGCGGCGAGCATGCTCGCGGCCCGCACCGGGCTGGAGCGCGCGATCAGCATCGGCCTGGCCGGGATCGCGCTTGGCACGGTGGTGCGCTCGCTCGACGGCCCGGCCGCGATGCTGGCGGGCACCGTCATAATCGGCGTGGCGATCACGGTGGGCAACGTGCTGGTCCCGGTGGTGATCAAGCGGGACTTCGCCGACCGGGTCGGCATCGTCACCGGCCTCTACACCGCCGCGCTGGCCGGTGGGGCGGCGCTGACCGCCGCCCTGACCGCGCCGATCGCCGCGGCAGGTGGCTGGCGTCTCGCGCTCGCGGTCTGGGCCGGGATCGCGGTGCTGGCCTGGTGCGCCTGGGCGAGGCCAGGCTCGCGCCGCCTACATGCCGGACGCCGTCTGGGCCATAAGCAGGCTCCTCCCAGACTTGTCCCGGAGCCCAGGTCCTGCCCCGGTTTCGACCTAGTACTCCAGCCGCACTTTGTGATCTTTGGGTGTAGGCTGTCGATCTTGTGGTGGTGGATGAGGATCTTGCGGCGTGGCGGGCGGGTCTGGAGGTCCTGTTGGGGCGGGTCGCCGGCCGGTTCTTTCGAGTGGAGCCGCGGCGTCGTGCCGGGGCGTATGTGCGGGGTTTGTTGGCGCCGTTGGCGGATAAGAACGGTTGGACGCTGGCCGAGTCCTGCGGTGATGGGAGTCCGGATGGGATGCAGCGGCTGCTCAACGCCGCGAGTTGGGACGTCGAGGGGCTGCGTGATGATGTGCGGTCGTATGTCGCCCAGCATTTCGGGCATGCCGACGGAGTGCTGATCGTCGATCTATGCCGAGCCCGGGACTATGCCGATACCGCCTGTCGCGAGCCGGCG
>WHUB01000108.1:0-214 GCA_009377395.1 Actinophytocola sp.
AAGTACCACTGCACCCTGCGGTCGATCTGGGCGACGAAGTCGATGAGCACCTTGTTGCCCGACTGTTCACTGACCGTGCGGTGCAGCTCCGCGTTCGCCGCGACCATGCCGTCGGTGTCGTCGGCGTCCAGCGCGGCCTCGCCTTCCGTGCACAGCTTGCGCAGCCGCGCGATGCCTTCGGCATCGGCCAGCGTGCTGGCGAGCCGGGCCGACT
>WHUB01000108.1:224-9707 GCA_009377395.1 Actinophytocola sp.
CGGTCGGTCGATGCGGTGTCCGGCCATCGGCTCTGGCAACTCCTTCGGCTGCATCGGGCACCCCCATTGTTCGGGTACTCGCTTGTCGCTGACCATCACGTGCGCGATGGAGCATCTGCCATACAGAATACAGTAACTGCTCCCTGTCGCAGGGTGAGGCGCCTCACTACGGCGAGTGACATCGGCCACCGCCAATTCGGGCATGGACTCCACTGTTTCCGCTATGTATACTGTATACACTTGACGAAAGGTGGGTTCGCGTGGATCTCTACGAATACCAAGCGAGGGAGCTGTTCGCCCGGCACGACGTCCCGGTGCTGCCTGGTGACGTGGCGACGACCCCGGGCGAAGCCAGTGCCGTCGCCGACAAGCTCGGCGGCAAGGTCGTGGTGAAGGCGCAGGTCAAAACCGGCGGCCGGGGGAAGGCGGGCGGCGTCAAGCTCGCCGACGGGCCGGCCGACGCCGAGCGGCAGGCCGAGGCGATCATCGGGCTCGACATCAAGGGTCACCGCACCGAGCGAGTGCTGGTGACCGAGGCGGCGCCGATCGCGGCCGAGTACTACGTCTCGTTCCTGCTCGACCGCACGAACCGGGGCTTCCTGGCGATCGCGTCCGCCGAGGGCGGCGTCGAGATCGAGCAGCTGGCCGCCGAGCGTCCGGCCGCGCTGGCGAAGGTGCCGATCGACCCGATGGCGGGCGTGTCGCTGGCCAAGGCCGCCACGATCCTCACCGCTGCCGGGTTCCCGGGGCAGGTGATCGACGAGACCGCCGGCGTCCTGGTCAAGCTGTGGCAGGCCTTCGTCGCCGAGGACGCGACGCTGGTCGAGGTGAACCCGCTCATCCGGGACGGCAGCGACCGGATCGTCGCGCTGGACGCCAAGGTCACCCTCGACGGCAACGCCGCGTTCCGGCAGCCGGGTCACGCCGCGCTGGCCGACGGCGAGGCAGGCGATCCGCTGGAAGCCGCGGCACGGGCGCGCGACCTCAACTACGTGAAGCTCGACGGCCAGGTCGGCGTCATCGGCAACGGGGCGGGGCTGGTGATGTCCACTCTGGACGTGGTCGCCTACACCGGCGAGCGCTACGGCGGAGTCACCCCGGCGAACTTTCTCGACATCGGTGGCGGCGCGTCGGCCGAGGTGATGGCCGCCGGGCTCGAGGTGATCATGTCCGACCCCGACGTGCGGAGCGTGTTCGTCAACGTCTTCGGCGGCATCACCGCCTGCGACGCGGTGGCGGGCGGCATCGTGCGCGCCTTCGAGCTGCTGGCCGAGCAGGGCACGCCGGTCGAGCGCCCGCTGGTCGTGCGGCTGGACGGCAACAACGCCGAGGAGGGCCGCCGGATCCTCGACGAGGCGAACCTGCCCGGGCTGGTCCGGGTGGACACGATGGACGCCGCGGCCGACCGGGCCGCCCAGCTGGCAGCGGGAGCGTGAACCATGGCGATCTTTCTCGACGAGAGCTCGAAGGTCATCGTCCAGGGCATGACCGGCGCCCAGGGAGCCCACCACACCGCGCGGATGCTGCGGGCGGGCACCAACGTGGTCGGCGGCGTCAACGCCCGTAAGGCGGGCACGACGGCCGGGATCGAGGGTAAGCGGCTGCCCGTGTTCGGCTCCGTCAAGGAGGCGCGGGCACACACCGGCGCGGAGACCTCGGTGCTGTTCGTGCCGCCGAAGTTCGCCAAGGACGCGGTGACCGAGGCGATCGACGCCGAGATCGAGCTCGCCGTGGTGATCACGGAGGGCATCCCGGTGCACGACTCCGCCGCGTTCTGGGCCCAGGCCGTCGCAGCCGGTAGCAAGACGCGGATCATCGGGCCGAACTGTCCCGGCGTGATCAGTCCGGGCAAGTCGAACGCGGGCATCATCCCGGCCGACATCACCGGTCCCGGTCCGATCGGCCTGGTGTCGAAGTCCGGCACGCTGACCTACCAGCTCATGTACGAGCTGGGCGACGTCGGCTTCACCACCGCGGTCGGCATCGGCGGCGACCCGATCATCGGCACCACCCACATCGACTGTCTCGCCGCGTTCGAGCAGGACCCGGACACCGAGGTGATGGTGCTGATCGGCGAGATCGGCGGCGACGCCGAGGAGCGGGCGGCCGACTACATCAAGGCGAACGTCAGCAAGCCCGTCGTCGGCTACGTCGCCGGGTTCACCGCCCCGGAAGGCAAGACGATGGGTCACGCGGGCGCCATCGTGTCCGGCTCTTCCGGGACGGCCGCGGCCAAGAAGACCGCGCTGGAGGCCGCCGGTGTGCACGTGGGCAAGACACCGTCCGAAACGGCCGAGCTCGTCCGGAAGGTGCTGTCCTGACGTCAGGCCTTCAGCAGCTTGAGCAGCTCGGCGGCGGCAGGCTCTGAGGACGGCGGGTTCTGGCCGGTGACGAGGTTGCCGTCGACCAGCACGTACGGCGCGAAGTCGTCGGTCTTGCTGTAGACGCCGCCGCGCTGCGTGAGCCGGTCCTCCAGCAGGAACGGCACCACGTCGGTGAGTCCGACGGTGTCCTCCTCGGAGTTGGTGAACCCGGTGACCTGCCTGCCCGCGATGAGGTAGCTGCCGTCGTCGTTGGTGACGTTGGTCAGCGCGACCGGCGCGTGGCAGACCGCCGCGACCGGTTTGCCCGCGCGCACGAAGTCCTGGATCAGCGCGATCGAGACCGCGTTGTCCGGCAGGTCCCACATCGGGCCGTGCCCGCCGGGGTAGAACACCGCGTCGAAGTCAGCGGCCCGGACCGTGTCCAGCGTGCGCGTGTCGGCCAGCTGCTGCTGCGCCTCGGGGTCGGCCTGGAACCGCTTGGTGGCCTCGGTCTGGGCGTCGGGCGAGTCGCTCTTGGGGTCGAGCGGCGGCAGGCCGCCCGCCGGTGAGGCCAGGGTGATCTCGACGCCCGTGTCCTTGAGCGCTACCCGCAGGCGGCGGTGTCGCAACATCATCGTGACTGCCGACACTGTGCACGACATTTCGTTATACTTTGTGTATGTCACGCTCGATGACGTTCCGTCTTAACGACGACACGCAGCAGAAGCTCGAGGAGTTGTCGGAGGGGTTCCCCAGTCGCTCCGCAGCCGTCACCGCCGCGATCGATCACGCCTGGCGCCATCTGCGGGACGAGCAGTTGCGCGTGGAATCGGCCGATCTCGCCGCCGACCCGGACGATCAGGCCGAGATGCGGGCGGTCGCGGCGGACATGGAGGAGATCAGTGCGTGGTGAGGTGTACCGGCTGAAGTCACCACGCGACGCGAAGGGGCACGAACAGCAGGGCAGCCGGTATGCGGTCGTCGTGCAGGCCGACGTCATGTTGCTGTCGACCTGGCTGGTCGCGCCGACCTCGACCAGCGCCCGGCAGGCGAGCTTCCGGCCGGAGATCGACATCGCGGGAAAGACAACGCGGGTGCTGGTGGAGCGGACCCGCGCCATCGACCCGCAGCGGCTGGGCGAGTTCGCCGGCCGGCTCTCTTGGCACGAGATGTCGCAGGTCGACGGCGCGCTCCGGACCGTCCTCGGTCTCTGAATCCGTGCGCTGTCGCGGCCTTGCTGCGACAGACGGGTGTCGACTCCTGACCCCAATATCACCGATCGAGTAGACTTAGTGCACAATAGGCAACCTCGCGTCGTCGACCCCGGAGGAGCCGCACGTGTGGCAGAGCGCGTACCAGGTAGCCGCTGACATAGGAGTGGCCTCTTACCTGGGTGAGATCAAGATCGTCGCCGCCGCTTTCCTCGTGGGGATCGTGGTCGGGATCACCGGCATGGGCGGCGGCGCGCTGATGACCCCCGCGCTGCTGTTCCTCGGAGCGGGCAACCCCTCGGCCGTCGTCACGGCCGACCTGACCGCGGCGGCGGTGTACAAGTCCGGCGGCGCCCTCGTGCACTGGCGGCACGGGGCGCCGAACCTCAAGCTCGCCATGTGGCTGATCGTCGGCTCGGTGCCGACCGCGCTGGCGGGTCCGCCACTGCTCAAGCTGCTGGTGCCCGCCGAGAAACTCGAGACCAGCCTGTCGATGGCGATCGGTTTCGCATTGCTGTTCGCGACGGCGACCTTCGCGCTGCGCCTCTACATCCAGCTGCGCCGGGTGCGCCGGGGCCAGCACCGCGTGGCGGAGCCGGTGATCAGGCCGGTGCCGACGGTGGCGATCGGTGCTCTCGGCGGACTGCTCGTCGGCATCACGTCGGTCGGGTCGGGCTCGGTGATCATGATCGCCCTGGTCACGCTGTACCCGATGTTGTCCGCGGTGAAGCTGGTCGGCAGCGACCTGGTGCAGGCGGTGCCGCTCGTGATGGCCGCCGCCTTGTCCAACATCTTCACCCACGGGCTGGACCTGGCTCTGACCATTCCGTTGATCATCGGTTCGGTGCCGGGAACGCTGCTCGGTGCGAGGATCGCGCCGAAGGTGCCGACCTCGCTGATCCGCCGGGGCCTCGTCGTCGTGCTGACCATCTCGGGTCTCGCGCTGCTCGACGAGGCCGGCTGGGCGCCGCTGGGCGAGCACACCACTCACCCGCTGCTGGTCACCGGCATCGGACTCGTCACGCTCGCGGTGGTTCCGCTGGTCTGGGGCCTGCTCCGCAAGCGGGAGGGGCTGCCGTTGTTCGGCAATCCTCCCGAGGACGAGGTCGAACGCCCGGCCGATTCGAAGAAGACAGACGACGCGGCCGAGCTGACGCCCGACGCCCGCTGACCGTCAGTCGTGCCGGGGGAAGCCGAGGTCGATGCCGCCGTGGCTGGGGTCGAGCCAGCGCGACGTCACGGCCTTGGTGCGGGTGAAGAAGTGCACCCCGTCGCTGCCGTAGGCGTGGCTGTCGCCGAACAGTGACGACTTCCAGCCGCCGAACGAGTAGTAGGCGACCGGCACCGGGATGGGCACGTTGATGCCCACCATGCCCACCTCGACCTCGTGCTGGAACCGGCGGGCGGCGCCGCCGTCGTTGGTGAAGATGGCGGTGCCGTTGCCGTACGGGTTGGCGTTGACCAGGTCGAGGGCGTCGTCGTACGAGTCGGCGCGCAGCACCGACAGCACCGGGCCGAAGATCTCGTCGGTGTAGATGCTCATCTCCGGCGTGACCCGGTCGAACAGTGTCGGCCCGAGCCAGAAGCCCGCCGGATCGCCGTCGACGTCGATGCCACGGCCGTCGACTACCAGCTCGGCGCCAGCCTCGATCCCGGCGTCCACATAGGACGCGACTCGGTCGCAGTGTGCGGCGGTGACCAATGGCCCCATGTCGCAGCCACGCCGGCCGTCGCCCACCCGCAGCGCCGCCATGCGCTCGCGGATCTTGCCGATGAGCTCGTCGGCGACCGGCTCGATCGCGACGACGGCGCTGATGGCCATGCACCGTTCACCCGCCGAGCCGAAGCCCGCGTTGATCGCGGCGTCGGCGGCCAGGTCCAGGTCGGCGTCCGGCAGCACCACCATGTGGTTCTTCGCCCCGCCGAGCGCCTGCACCCGCTTGCCGTGCGCGGTCGCCGTCTCGTAGACGTGGCGGGCGATCGGGGTGGAGCCCACGAACGACACCGCCTTCACGTCCGGGTGGGTAAGCAGCCGGTCGACGGCCACCTTGTCGCCGTGCACCACGGTGAACACGCCGTCCGGCAGCCCCGCCTCGGCCCACAGCTGCGCCAGCAGCAGCGAGGCCGACGGGTCCTTCTCGCTCGGCTTGAGCACCACCGCGTTGCCGGTGGCGATCGCGACCGGCACGAACCACAGCGGCACCATGGCGGGGAAGTTGAACGGCGAGATCACCGTGACGACGCCGAGCGGCTGCCGGATCGAGTACGCGTCGACGCCGGTGGAGACGTTCTCGCTGTACCCGCCCTTGAGCAGGGTGCCGAGTCCGCAGGCGAAGTCGACCACCTCCAGCCCGCGCTGCACCTCGCCGGCCGCGTCGGCGAGCACCTTGCCGTGCTCGGCGGTGATCGCCTCGGCGACCTCGGACGCCCGCTCGGCCAGCAGCTGGCGGAACCGGAACAGCACCTCGCTGCGGCGGGCCAGCGAGGTGCGCCGCCACTCGCCGAACGCGGCCCGCGCCGACGCGACCGCCACGTCGACCTCCTCGGTGGGGGCAAGCGGCACGGTGGCGGTGACCGATCCCGTCGCCGGGTCGAACACATTGCCGAATCGGTCCGATGTGGACTCGTACGGCTTACCGCCGATCCAGTGGGAGATGCGGTGGGTCATCGGGTGAACTCCTGGTTGACGTCGGTGAGCACGGACCGCAGCACGGCGAGACCGTCCTCGGTCTCGCCGTCGGTGAGGGTCATCGGCGGGGCGAGTCGGATGACGTTGCCGTAGAGCCCGCCCTTGCCGACCAGCAGCCCGGCGGTCTTGGTCGCTTCCAGCACGGCGGTGGCCGCGGCGGGCAACGGATCGGTGGTGCCGGGCGCGACCAGCTCGATGCCGAGCATCAGGCCCTTGCCGCGCACGTCGCCGACGATGCCGAGCGTGTCCCGCAGCTCCCCGAGTCCGGCGTGCAGCCGGGCGCCCTGGCGAGCGGCGTTGGCCTGTAGGTCGTGGTCGAGGACGTACTCCAGCGTCGCCCGCGCGCCCGCCGTGGCCAGCGGGTTGCCGCCGAAGGTGGAGATCGAGTTCGCGGTGAGGCAGTCCATCAGCTCCGCCCGCGCCACCACGCCGCCGATGGCGAGGCCGTTGCCGAGACCCTTGGCGAAGGTCAGCGCGTCCGTCGTGACGTCGTGGGCCTGGTAGCCCCAGAAGTGCTCGCCGGTGCGGCCCCAGCCGGTCTGCACCTCGTCGGAGACCAACAGGATGCCGTACTCGTCGAGCACCTCCGCGAACGCGGCGAACAACCCGTCCGGCGGAGTGGCGAATCCGCCGACGCCCTGGATCGGCTCGGCGATCAGGCACGCGACGTCGCCCGCCGTGGTCGTCTCGATGATCTCGCGGAGGTCGTCGGTGCACGCCCGGATGTAGTCCTCATCGGACAGTTCGCGGAACGGGCTGCGGTAGCGGTAGCCGCCGTGCACGTAGCTGACGTTCAGCGGGCTCAGCGACGACGCCGACCAGCCTCGGTTGCCGGTCACGCCCACGGTCGCGAACGCCCTGCCGTGGTAGGAGTTGCGCAGCGCGAGCACCTGGTTCGACCGCCGCGCCTGGGTGGCCAGCAGCAGCGCCGCCTCGTTCGCCTCGGTGCCGCTGTTGGTGAAGAACACCTTCGCGTCCGGGATGCCGGAGAGCTCCGCGATGCGCTCGGCCAGCGCCACCTGCTCGCGGATCAGGTACAGCGTCGAGCTGTGCAGCACGCCGGTGCCGACCTGAAGCCGGATCGCGTCGGAGACCTCGGCGACGTCGTAGCCGATCGCGTTGGTGAGGATGCCGCCGAAGAAGTCCAGGTAGCTGCGGCCCTCGGCGTCGGTGACGTGGCGTCCCTTGCCGGCGGCGAACTCGATCGGCTCGTCGTAGTAGAGGCTGAGCCAGCTCGGCATCACGGCTCGATGGCGGGCGAGCAGGTCGTCGTGGGTCATGGCCCTCATGCAATCCCGCCTCGCACCCGAGAGCAAGTGACGAACTGTAACGTATAGCGAGGACTTTCTGACACATCGTCGGACGGAGGCGGACATGCTGCCCACCGTGTCGGAGGTGCTGGCCATGCCGACGCTGCGGCGGGCCGCGCCACGGGTCGTCGCCGGCGAAGCGGGGCTGTGCCGCACCGTGCGCTGGGTGCACGCCGCCGAGCTGGCCGACATCGCGCATCTGCTGCGCGGCGGTGAGCTGGTACTGACCACCGGCATCGCACTGCCGTCCGACGACGACGGTCTCGCCGCCTACATCGACGGGCTGGCCGCGGTCGACGTGGCAGGGCTCGTCGTCGAGCTGGGCCGGACCTGGCGGGCGGAGCTGCCGGAGGCGCTGCGCGCTGCCTGCGACCGGGCGCGGCTACCGCTGATCGCGCTCGGCCGGGAGACCCGGTTCGTCGCGGTCACCCAGGAGGTCGGCGAACACGTCGTCAACGCCCAGCTCACCGAGCTGCGCGAGGTCGAGCGCATCCACGAGGTGTTCACCCGGCTGACCGTCACCGGCGCCGAGCAGGCCGAGATCCTGGCCGAGGTCGCCCGCCTCACCGGCTGGCCCGTCGTGCTGGAGTCGATCAAGCACCACGTGCTCGGCTACGACGCCGCCGAACACGACCCCTCCGACATCCTGACCCAGTGGGAGCAGTACTCCCGCGCCGTGGTCGCCGACGGACGCACCACCTACCACGAGGCGGAAGGCTGGCTGGTCACCGTCGTCGGCGCACGCGGCGACGACTGGGGCAGGCTCGTGCTGCTCGCGCCGGAGCGACCGGGGCGGCGCGAGACCGTGCTGCTGGAACGGGCGGCGTCCGCGCTGGCGCTGCACCGGCTCGTCGCGCGCGAGCGGGAAGGACTTGAGCGGCACACCCACCGCACGCTGCTCGCCGCGCTGACCGCGACCACCCCGCCGAGCCGGGACGTGCTCGACCGCTGCGCCGACGTCGGCGTCCCGGTGCGACGCCGCAGGCTGGTCGGCGTCGTCGTGGCCCACCGGGCCCCGGCCAGCACCGACGAGCTGACCAGGGACCTCACCGAGGTGGTGGCGGCCGCGGCCCGCCACGGCCAGGTGAGCGCGCTGATCGCCGCGCACGGCGACACCGCCGTCGGCTGCCTCGTCTCACTGCCACCGCGGGCGAGTGACAGGGCAGTGGTGGACCGCTTCGCCGCCGCGATCCACCGGGCGGTCGCCGCCATGCCGAGGACGGTGCCGGTGATCGTGGCCGCCGGCACCACCGTCGGCGAACCGGCGTCGGCACGGCGCAGCCTCGCCGAGGCGGAGCAGGTCGCCGCCGCCGCGCCCGTGGCGGCGGGCGAGCCGGCGTGCCACCGGCTGCACGACGTCCACATCCGCGGCCTGCTGCACCTGCTCGGGCAGGACGACCGGCTCACGGCGTTCAGCGATCGCGAGTTGGCCGCGGTGCGACGCTACGACGCCGACCACGGCACGAGCCTGCTGGCCGTGCTGCGCGGGTTCCTGACGGCGGGCGCGAACAAGGCCGCCGCCGCGTCCGCGCTGCACCTGTCCCGGCCCGCGCTCTACGAGCGGCTCGCACGCCTCGAACACATCCTCGGCGTCGACCTCTCCGACCCCGAGGTGGTGACCTCGCTGCACGTCGCAATGCTGGTCGCCGACGCGACCGAAGGCGTCAGCGATGCCGGGTGACGCGGTACGACCTGCCGTCGCGGCGGTGGTCATTCACCCGCCGTGCCGTCGTCTGTTGCGCCTTCTTCCGGTTCCGTCGTTGGCGGCTCGGTCGTGGTGGTCGGCGGTTCGGTTGTGGTGGTCGGCTGCTGTTTGGTCGTGGTGGTCGGCTGTTCGGTAGTGGTCGTTGTCTGGGTCGTCGTGGTAGTCGGGGGCGCGTCGGTCGTCGTGGTGGGTGTCGGCGCCTTGGTGACGGTGTCGCGCGTCAGGATTCCTGGCAGGGCTGTTGTGTCAGTCCTGAAGGAGAATC
>WHUB01000109.1 GCA_009377395.1 Actinophytocola sp.
CGACATCACGTGCTGAAGATAGGTGGTCCCCGTCTTCGGAGCACCGATGTGCAAAAACACCCGCTGCGCGCGGTTGTCGGAAACCAAAATTGTCCCTTCTGGACGCCCGGACCTCGACGGCGGCAGGAATCGGCCGGGGACCAGCAGCGCGCGCCGCGCCGCCGACCCAGCGGCCGGGGGCGACCTGTGCGGCGCCGCGTCCGCCGCTATCGAGGCGAGCTTCCCTGTCGAACGAAGTGAGAAGTGCGCTTCAGAGATTGGCGATCCGGTACCGGAATGGCGCGCTCACCGGCGGGGGAGCGACGCCCGACCAGACCGTCGCCTGAGTCAGGACAGGGTGCCGGGCGGGGCGCGGCCGTCGAACGTGCGTTGCGGCGGATACTCGTCACGGTCCTCAGTCGAGGGCTCATCGTCGAGGACGGTTTCCGGAGGCGGCAGCAGGCCGCAGACGTCGAGTGGTGCCGCATCCAGTTGGTGGTCGACGACCCATCGGCTGGTCGCCTGAGCGCGATCGTGCGGACTCTCGACCCGATAGACATCGGGGTCGCCGGGGCTCGGCGGCTTCGTGCACACATGACGGCCAACCGGGGAGTGCTTGGCCGCCTCGACCGCGTGCGGTGCGACGCGGGTAGCGGGTTCCCGCGAGTGGCTGATCGCCCCGGCCAACAATGCCGCCGTAGCCAGCACCGTGAGCAGCATCCCGAGAGCGGTCAGCCGCGACCGCAGTGTCGGGTCACCGCATGAAGGAACCGTGCGCACGCTCGCAGGTCCTGCGGCGGGGTTCCGCACGAATGCGCTCCCAACGCTCGAGTCAGGTGCCGCTGCCACGCGACACCCTAACCTACCCGCACAACCCGCGGCCGCCTGCCGGTAGAGCGCGCGACACCGATGAATCTTGCGCGCCCGAGTGGTCTACATGACGAAGCCTTCACCGGAGCACTCAGAGAGGATCCGTATGACCAGCGAGCGCACACACGACTACACCCCGGGCCTGCACGGCTGGATCACCCACACCGAGCTGTCCAGTGACAACCCGGACGCCACGCGGAAGTGGTGCACGGACGTGTTCCGGTGGACATTCCAGCCCGCCTTCCCGAGCCCGGCGGGTGAGTATCACTTGTTCGCCTACTCCGAACAAGGCGGTGGCGGCATCCGGCACACCGCGTCAGGCGAGGCGCCCGGCTCGATGCCCACGGTGCACGTCGATGACACCGACCAGGCGTACCAGGCCGCGCTCGCCGCTGGCGCCGAGTCGGTCGGGGAACCGCACGACATCATGCCCGGCGTGCGTATCGCGCTGGTACGTGCGCCCGGCGGGGTGCTTTTCGGACTGTCCGGACCGACCGCCTGACGTCACGGTCACCGCTGCCGCGCGATGACGAGGTGGGCTCCGATCGGCGCTTGGAGTCCGGTGTCGGTGCGGTACTCGCCGAGAAGTTCGCGCGACTCGTTCCGGATCGCGGTGTACTGCGCGTCGCTGATGCGGTCGATGAGCGGGCTGCCCTCGATCTCGACCTGCACCATCTCGTCGGCGGATGCCCACCGCACGGTGCCGAGCCTGGTGTGGACGTCCTCGACGACCAGCCCCGCGGTGTCGAACCGGCGGCCGAGCTCGTCGAGGTCGCCGTGTGCCCAGTAGGTGCTGAGTAGCCGGGTCGCCTCGGGGCCCGCGTGCCGCGCCACCAGCTCGACCCACGGCCCGTAGGCGGGCTGGGAGCCCAGGCTGGCGTAGACCTGCACGCCGACCGTGCCGCCCGGCCGGCACACGCGGCGCATCTCGCGCAGCGTCTGGTCTGGGTCGGGGAAGAACATCAGCCCGGATTGGCACAGCACGGCGTCGTAGCTGTCCGGCTCGAACGGCAGGTCGGCGGCGTCGCCGTGCCGCCACTCGACGTCGGGTGCGAGCCGTCGTGCCACGGTGAGCATGCCTTCGTTGAGGTCCAGGCCGGTCACGGCGCCGCTCGGCCCGACCCGGTCGGCGGCGGAGCGGGCGAGGATCCCGGTGCCGCACGCGACGTCGAGCACCCGCTGCCCGGTGGTCACGTGGGCGGCGTCCAGCAGCAGTGGTGCCCACTGCGCGAAGATCGCGGGCACGTACTTCGCCTCGTACATCTCGGCCTGTTCCGGCGAGATCTGGAATGTCTCGGTCATCGTGACCTCCTGTGTGCGACTCGGTGTGCCGGTCCAGTCTGGGTCCGCGATGTTTGAGAAGGATGGGGCAGCTGACCTATTTCGAGGCGGATAATCGGCGCATGGACGTCGATGCGCTCATCGCGACCGGCCGGGCCGCCGTGGCCGAGGGGCGGTGGGACGACGCGCAGGCCGCGTTCGAGGTCGCGCTCATCGGCGCCGAGCCGCCGGAGGCGCTGGATGGACTGGCCGAGGTGCGCTATTGGCAGGGTGACTACGCGGCGGCGGTCGCGTTGCACGAGCGCGCGTATGCCGGGTTCCGGGCGCGGGGCGAGACCCGTTATCCCGCATATCTGGCCGGCTACATCCTCGCGTTCGAGCACCTGGCCGTGTACGGCAACGCCGCCGTGGCCGGTGGCTGGCTGGAGCGCGGGATGCGGCTGGCGAGGGTGTCCGGCGACTGCCCCGAGCGCGGGTGGGTCGAGCTGGCGCGCGTGCTGGTCACCGACGACCTCGACGAGAAGGAACGCCACATCGCCGCGGCGCTCGACATCGCGCGGCGGTTCGGCGACGCCGACCTCGAGTTCGACGCTCTCGCCTATGCCGGGGTGACGCTGGTGGAGCGGGGCCGCATCGCCGAGGGCATGCGGCGGGTCGACGAAGCGGCCGCGGCGACGTGCGGCGGCGAGGTCACCCGCAGCGTCGCCGCGGGCGAGATCTTCTGCAAGATGCTGCTCGTCTGCGAGATGACGCTCGACGTCTCGCGTGCCGAACAGTGGCAGGACGCGGCGATCCGGTTCGCGCGAGGCAGCAACGTCACCTGGGCGTCCGGCATCTGCCGGATGCACTACGGCGGGATCCTCACCGCGGCCGGGCGCTGGGCGGAGGCCGGCGAGGAGCTGGAGACCTCGCTGCGAATCTACGACGCCGGTTACCGCGCGCTACGGTCCGGCGCGGCGGTGCGGCTGGCGGACCTGCGGGTGCGGCAGGGACACCACGAGGACGTCGAACGGTTGCTGACCGGCTGTGCCCACGACTCCTACGCGGTACGGCCCATGGCCAGGCTGCGGCTGGCCGAAGGGGACGCGGCGATGGCCGCGACCCTGCTGCGACGCCACCTCGACAGCCACGCCGACACCGCGCTCACCGCGCCGCTGCTCGCGTTGCTCGCCGAGGCTGAGCTCGCCGCCGGCAACCGAGACGCGGCCGTGGCGATCGCAACCCGGGTGGCGGCCATCGCCGCCGACGCACCGCTGCCGTTCGTCCGCGCGCTGGCCGATTTCGTGACGGGGATCTGCTGTGTCGACACGGCCGACGCCGTCGCTCCGCTCGAGTCGGCGCTGGCCGGGTTCGGCTCGGCGCGACTCGGCTATGACGAGGCGCGAACCCGGCTGTGGCTCGCCCGTTGCCTCGCGGACGCACAGCGTGCGATCGCGGTCGCCGAGGCACGGACGGCGCTGACCGAGTTCGACCGGCTCGGCGCCGTGCCGGATGCGGACGCCGCCGCCGCGCTGTTGCGCTCGCTCGGGGTTCGCGGGCGGACCGGACCCAAGGACGTCGGGTTGCTGTCGCGGCGGGAACAGGAGGTGCTGCGGCTGATCGGGCTCGGGCTGAGCAACCCCGAAATCGCCGAGCGGCTGTTCATCAGCCGCAAGACAGCCGCCCACCACGTCAGCAACATCCTCGCCAAACTCGGCCTCCGCAACCGCACCGAGGCAGCCGCCCTCGCCCGCACGACCCAGCCCACCACATAGGTAGCGGTCCGCCTGGGCCGAGCCGGTCGTAACGTTCCGGCGCGTCACGACGAACAGCGGGCATTCAGTTCGTAACGGCTGAACCTCTCTCGGTTTGGCCACTCGACTACGAGCAGGGGAGGTTCCGGTGTCCCGTCGTCATTGGATGAGCGCGGTAGCGGCGGTAGTGGCCAGTGCGCTCATCGTTCCCTCGCAGGCGGCGGCCGAACCGGCGCCGCTGCCCGCCGACCTCGGCATGGCGCATCTGAGCGACCTGACCGTCGAGACGACCGCAGGCGGTACCGAACGGCTGCGGTTCTCCGCCATGATCGTCAACGTGGGGGCGGGGCCGTTCGAGCTCGCTGCGTCCCGGCCCGGCACGGACTCGGCATGGACGGTGTCGCAGCGGCTGCACCACTCCGACGGCTCGACGACGGAGTCGCCGACCGCGGCCGGGATGATCTTCGATACCGGCGACAGTCACGGCCACTGGCACGTGCGCGACCTCGAACACTACGACCTGCTGCGGCTGGACAACGGCGCCAAGGTCGGCACGTCGGACAAGAGCGGGTTCTGCTTCTTCGACACCGACTCCTACGCACCGCAGCTGGCTGGCGCGCCCGCCGGGCCGAGGTACAGCTACACCAGCTGCGGTCATGCCGACTCGCTCGATGTGTCGATGGGGCTCTCGGTGGGCTGGGGCGACAAGTACCCGTGGAATTTCACCGGCCAGTACATCGACATCACCTCGGTCGACAATGGCAAGTACCGGCTGCTGGCGACGGCCGACCAGGGCGGGCTGTTCGCGGAGGCTGACGAGGCCAACAACGTGACGTGGGTGGACATCTCGCTGTCGCGGCGGCACGGCAGGACGTCGGTCAAGGTGCTCGGCTACGGCCCCGACGCTCTCACTGCCGGGTCGGAGGATGTCAACAAGGGCAAGAAGGGCAACCCGCCTGGGCACGAGTGAGGTCAGTGGCGCCGGGCGTGGGTAAGCCGCCCGGCGGGATTACTGCCTGACTGATCTGGGCATTCCGCCACCAGATACCGAGGAGGTGGTGGCGTGTCCGCGCTCGGGGAGGCGCTGACGCTGGCCGGATCGATGGCGTGGCAGATCCTGTGGGCGCTGATCCTGGGGCTCGCGTTGTCGGCGGTCGTCCAGGCGGTGGCGCGCACGTCGGCCATCGTGCGGTTGATGGGCGACGATCGGCCGAGCACGCTGGCGGTCGCCACCGGTCTGGGTGCCGCATCGCCTCGACCAACTTGGTGATCGAGCTCGGCATCGTGATGGCGTTGCTGCTGGGCTGGCAGTTCACGCTCGCGGAGTTCGTCGGCGGGCCGATCATGATCATGCTGATGGCGGTGCTGTTTAGGCTGTTCCTACGCACCCGGCTGGTCGAGGACGCGCGCGAGCAGGACCGCAAGGGCGTGGCCGGTGCGATGGAAGGCCACGCCGCGATGTACATGGCGGTGCGCAGGCAGGACTCGTTCTGGCAGCGGCTGTTCTCTCGCGACGGCTACACCGCCGTCTCGCACGTGTTCGTCATGGACTGGGCGGCGATCGTGCGCGACATCGCGGTCGGGCTGCTGCTGGCCGGCGCGATCGGCGTGTGGGTGCCGCACGAGTTCTGGCAGGCGTTCTTCTTCTCCGGCGACCCGACCTTGGCCGCGGTGTGGGGGCCGATCATCGGCCCGATCGTGGCGATCGCGTCGTTCGTGTGCTCGATCGGCAACGTGCCGCTGGCGGCCGTGCTGTGGAACGGCGGCATCAGCTTCGGCGGGGTGATCGCGTTCATCTACGCCGACCTGCTCGTGCTGCCGATCCTCGGCATCTACCGCAAGTACTACGGGATGCGCATGACCCTGGCCCTGTTCGGCATCTTCTACGCCGTCATCGTGGCCGCCGGATACGCCGTCGAGCTGCTGTTCGGCGCGACCGGCCTCGTCCCGCAGCACGGCACCGCGCAGGTGATGACCGAAGACATCGGCTGGAACTACACCACCTGGCTCAACATCGCGTTCCTCGCCCTGGCCGCGGTAGTGCTGACACGGTTCTTCCGCACCGGCGGGGCGAGCATGCTGCGGATGATGGGCGGATCCCCCGACGCCGCGGCGAGCCACAGCCATCAATGATGCACCATTTAGTGCATTGGTCTAGTGTGGGTGAATGGTCCGACGTGCGGCCGCTACTCCGGGTCGCTGGATCGATGTCTTCGACGAGTTGTCGGAGGCGGACGAGTGTTCGTCGTTGGGCGCTGCCGACCTCAGCGAGCTCGCCACCGTCGCGTTCCTGATCGGCCGCGACGCCATGGCGCTCGACGCCTTTCAGCGGGCACATCAGTCCTTCCGGGACGCGGGCGAGGCGGGGCCGGCCGCGCGCTGTGCCTTCTGGCTGGGATATGTGCTGATGCTGTCGGGCCGGATGGCCGAGGCGATGGGCTGGTGGACACGCGGGCAGCGGCTGCTCGACGAGGACGGACAGCCGCGGGTCGAGCAGGGATACCTGTTGATCCCGCCGTCGCTGCGGAAGCTGAACGGCGACGACGCGCGCGGCGCCTACGAGGGGTTCGGCGAGGCCATGGCGATCGCCGATCGGTTCGGCGATACGGACCTGCTGGCGTGGAGCAGGCTGGGTCGCGGCAAGGCGCTGATGAAGCTGGGCGAGGTCCGGCGCGGGATGAGTCTGCTCGACGAGGCCATGGTCGCGGTGACGGTGGGCGAGGTCTCGCCGATCGTCACCGGGCGCATCTACTGTGCGGTGATCGTGGCGTGCCGGGAGTTCTTCGATCTGCGGCGCGCCCAGGAATGGACCGCCGCGTTCAGCCGCTGGTGTGCCACCCAGCAAGGGCTGAAACCGTACCGGGGCCAGTGCCTGGTGCATCGTTCCGAGATCATGCAGCTGCACGGTGAGTGGTCCGAGGCCATCGACGAGATACGGCAGGCGTGCGCGCACCTGTCCGACCCGCCCGGCGACCCGGTGCTGGGCATGGCGCAGTATCAGATGGGCGAGCTGTTGCGGCTGCGGGGCGAGTACGCCCGGGCCGAGGACGCCTACCGGCGGGCGGGGGAATGCGGGCATGTCGTCCAGCCCGGCCTGGCGCTGCTGCGGCTGGCGCAGGGCCGTATCGAGGATGCCGTCGCCGCCATCCGCCGGGTCGCCGCCGAGTCGGGCAGCGACCGGATCGAGCGGGCCAGGATGCTCGCCGCCTTCATCACGATCATGCTGGCCGTCGGTGACACCGGCGCCGCACGGACCGCGACCGACGAGCTGGCGCGGCTCGCCGCGGAGTTCGGCGCCGAGTATCTGCGCGCCCTCGCCGCGTCCGCGCGGGGTGCGGTCGCGCTCGCGGACGGCGATGCCCACGGCGCCTGCGTGTCGTTCCGGGTGGCCTGGCAGGCGTGGCGAGAGCTCGACGCGCCGTACGAGGCGGCCGAGGTGCGGCTGCTGATGACGAGAGCGTGCCGCGAGCTGGACGATCACGACACGGCCGAGATGGAGCTGAGCGCCGCCCGCCGGACGTTCGAGAACCTGCGGGCGGCCCCGGCGTTGCAGGCGGTGGCCGAGCTGTCGGGCACCGAGCCGGGCACTCCCGACAGCGGGTTGACCCGCCGTGAGCTGGACGTGGTGCGACTGGTCGCCGGCGGTGCGACGAACCGCGACGTCGCCCAGGCGCTGTCGATCAGCGAGAAGACGGTCGCCAGGCACCTGAGCAACATGTTCGTCAAACTCGGGGTGACGTCACGGGCAGGCGTGACCGCCTACGCCTACGAACACGATCTGATACCCGGCCGCTGACCCGGGCTACACAGACCTACCCACATCGGCCGGCTCGCGGAATTGGGCATTCCTTCCGAAGCGCCCCCTGGCCCGCATCGCCAATCCTGGACGGGACTCGGGAGGGAGATGGACCGATGACCACACAGCTACCGTCCACCGAACAGATCCGTCACGCCTGGGAAACCGTGGCGCCGGGGTTCGACGACTTCGTCTCACCGTTGACGATGACGCTCGGGGAGACCGTTCTCGACCGGCTCGATGCCGGGCAGGGGACCTCGCTGCTCGACGTCGGCGCGGGCAGCGGCGCGCTCGCGATCCCCGCCGCCCGGCGAGGTGCTGACGTGCTCGCGGTCGATCTGGCGCCGACCATGATCGAGCGGCTCGCCGTGCGGGCGCGGGACCTGCCGAACCTGCGGGCCCGGGTGATGGACGGCGAACACCTCGATCTCGCCGACGACTCGTTCGACGTGGCCGCCTCGATCAACGGCGTCACGCTGTTCCCCGATGCCGGCGCCGGCATCGCCGAGATGGTGCGGGTGACCAAGCCGGGCGGCCGGGTCGTGCTCGTCTGCTTCGCCTACGGCGTCGAGCACGCCGAGTGGGTCAGGTTCTTCTTCGCGGCGGTGCGGACGGCCGTGCCCGATGCCCCGCTGCCGCCTGCGGACCCGCCGCCGCTGCCGTTCCAGCTCGCCGATCCGCAGAGGTTGCAGACCAAGCTCGTCGACGCCGGGCTGACTGATGTCTCGGTCGAGGTGGTGAGCTGGGACGTCGAGGTGCGCTCTGCCGCGCACTACTGGGACGTGGTCACGGCGAGCAACCCGATCGCCACCCAGATCGTCGCCCAGCTCAGCGCCGGGCAGCAGGCCGACGTCCGGCAGGTGCTCAACGGCATGCTGCGCGAACGGTCGGACGGCGCCCCGGGTGCGGTGCTGCGCAGTCCGATGAACATCGCCATCGGGAGAAGGCCATGACGTACACCAAGACCAGGGCTCGCTACGGCGCGGTCGCCGTGGCGGCAGCACCCGTCGTGATGGCTGTCGCGTTCGTCGCGCATCCGTTCATCGCGCGAATGCCCGACGCGGAGGCGATCGCGGCAGCCGTCGACGCCAACCGCGCCCTGTGGGTCGCGGTGCATCTGCTCACGGTGATCGGTATCGCGTTGACCGCACTGGCGTTCGCCGCGATCCGGGCGCGGTTACGCGACGCGGGCGAGGACCGCTACAGCGCATGGGCACTGCCGTGGGTGCTGGCCGGCAGCGTGCTGTACGGCGTCCTGCCGGGGCTGGAGTTCACGCCGCTCGCGGTCGCGCGAATCGGCGGCGACGTGGCCGCGGCGCAGGACTCGCTCACCCCGGTGTTCATCGCGGTGCTGGTGGCCAGCGCGGCGTCGTTCGCCATCGGTGCCACCGGATTCGCGAAGGCCGTCACGGCCAGCGGCATAC
The DNA here is from genome assembly GCA_009377395.1 of Actinophytocola sp. Taxonomy (GTDB): domain Bacteria; phylum Actinomycetota; class Actinomycetes; order Mycobacteriales; family Pseudonocardiaceae; genus Haloechinothrix_A. The sequence continues at coordinate 9,084 of WHUB01000109.1, forward strand.
TGAGCAGGCCGCTGTCCGTAGTGGTCGCGACCGCGTTGATCGTGCTGGCGGTCTCGCGGTTCGTGCCGATAGGCGTGGTGCAGTCCTACGTCCAGGCCGCCGCCGGACTGGTCGCGCTGTGGCCACTCGCCAGGGATCCGGCAATGTCGTGAAGTGAGTCTGTGGCCTGCGGTTTTGTGTGGGCGGTGGGGTGGTGCGGCGTGTCTGTGGGCGGCGGGTAGGGCTCGAGCGGTTCGATGGAAGTTCTCACGCTTACCGTCGAACGCCACGAGGAAGTCCCCACCCGCCGATGACATCTTCGTCCAT
>WHUB01000010.1 GCA_009377395.1 Actinophytocola sp.
CGCGGGCTGGACAAGCTCGGCTACGTCCACGACCGCCGCAGCCAGCGGGCTGCCCGCCTCGGCGGGGAGGACCCCGGCGAGCTGCTGCCCGGCGTGCACCGCATCGCCTCGCTGGCCAAGCGGTGGCTGCTGGGCACCCACCAGGGCTCCGGGGACGCCGCCCACCTGCCCGGCTACTTCAACGAGTTCGTGTTCCGCTTCAACCGCCGCCGCTCCCGCAGCCGAGGCCTGGTCTTCTACCGCGTCCTCCAGCTCGCCGTCGCCCACGACCCGGTCCGCTACAAGGACCTCATCGTCGACCCGACGCCGAAGAAGGTGCCGCCCGTCCCACCGGGACGCTGGGGACACCCGCCCAGCCTCGAGCGCGCAGCGGCGAACCGTCCATGGAGAACCGCTGACCTGGGCTAGTCCGGTTAAATGGATAGCTCTAAGTGGCTATATTGCCAGTCCGACGCGTGCACCCAGTGGACCGCAACGTCACCATGGCAACCATAAGACGCCGTGACCCCTCCGTGACCCGAACTGGAGCAAATCCAGTACTCTCAGGCATACTCAGCGCGGTGCCGGAGACCTGGAGTGCCTGGTAGAAGCCCTGGTCAGCGCGCTGTGCTTCACTTACAAGCAGGGGGTCGCTGGTTCGAACCCAGCTGCGCCCACGGTATAGCCATTGCCGTTCTCGGCGGCGATTCCCTCGATCAACGTCGTGATGTGCGCGATGCCCGGCTGTGTCAGCTCCGCCCCGTTCCGATCCTGCGTCTCGCGGAGCGCGTTGAGCGTGTGTCCGCAGCTCCAGATCGTGCCTATGTGTGGGCCGTGTGGTTGCTTCGCCTGGTTCATGTACGATTCCGCCGTATGACCAGGCGTGTTGTTTACCTGCATGTCGGCGCCCCGAAAACCGGCACAACGTATCTGCAAGCCGTCGTGGGGTCAAACCGCGACGTCCTCGCTTCGCGCGGTGTGTTCGTGCCGGGACGTAACCACGTCGATCACTTCAGAGCGGGGTTCGACCTGCGGGGCCTGGAGAAGGACCCGCGTGACCCGCACCGGGAATGGAAAGGCGCCTGGGACGAGCTGGCGACCGAGATACGCCAGTCGGAGCACGAGATCTCGGTCGTCTCGGATGAACGGCTCTCGTCCTGCACCTCGGAGCAAGCCCAGCGGGCGGTGTCGTCGCTCGCCCCGGTCGAGGTGCGCGTCATCTACGTGACGCGCGACCCGGCCGGGCTGCTGTCGGCCGAGTGGCAGGAGCACGTCAAACACGGCGACCGCCGCTCGTTCGACGCCTGGCTCGACGACACGCTCGACCCCAAGGGCCACGAGTGGTACTGGAAGGTCCACGGCGTCGGCGACGTGCTGCGGCGCTGGGGCGCGGCCGTGCCGGTCAACCGGATGTACGTGCTGACCCTGCCGCCGAAGGGCTCCGATCCCGAACTGCTGTGGCAGCGGTTCTGCTCGATCCTGCACATCGACCCGGAGGGCGTCGACACCGATGTGCGGGCGAACGTGTCGCTCGGTGTCGAGGGCGCCGAGCTGCTCCGCCGGGTCAACGAGGTGATGCCGGAGGAGTTCCCGCGCTGGCACCACGTCGGCGTCACCCGCGACGTCCTCGCGCACCGCATTCTTGCCCCGCGCACCGAGAAGACCTCGATCAACGTGCCGGAGCGGCTGGCCGATCAGGTGGGGGAGTACACGGCACGACTGATCGACGACATCAAGAACTCCGGGGTCCAGGTCGTCGGCGACCTCGAGGAGCTCAACAAGCCGGTCAAGGGCGGCGGCATGCCGAAGTCGCCGAACGTGGCGGCGACCGCCGTCGGCGGGATCGCCGGACTGCTGGTGCACGTTGGCAGCCTCAACGACGAGCTGCGCGAGGTGCGCGGCAACCTCACCAAGTCGCGCAATGAGCACAAGCAGGCGCGTGCCGAACTCGCCAAGGTACGCAATGAGCTGAAGGAGACGCGCGATCAGCTCAAAGAGGTGCGCGGCAATCTCAAGGAGACGCGGGGCGAGGTCAAGCAGGTGCGCGAGGAGCTTCGCCAGACCCGGAAGCTGCTGGCCGACGAGCGGTCAGAGCGGAAGACCGCCGTCCGCCGTGCCACCAAGGCCGAGAACGTGCTGGCGGCGCAGCGACAGCAGCGGCCGTGGCAGCGGATCAAGCGTTGCGTCGTCGAGGTGGGCGAGCAGTCCCGCATGGTCGGCGGCCCGCTCAAGGCGTACCGCAAGCTCCGCCGCCGCGACAAATAACTAGCCGTCGAGCCGCTCGCGCAGCCGGTCGAGGAGGTCGCGCTGTCCGGCGACGATCTTCGTGGCCGCCTCGTCGATGCCGAACCAGGCCACCCGGTCGATCTCGGGAAACTCTCGCAGCCGCCCGGATCCCCTCGGCCACTCCATCTCGAAGGTGCCGGGATCGATCGCGTCCGGATCGAGGTCACCCGCGACCGCCCAGGCCGTCACCACCTTGCCGCCGGACTGCCTGACCTCGCCCAGGTCGAGCAGCTCACCGGACGGCGGTTCGACGCCCAGCTCCTCACGGAACTCACGGAGCGCCGCCGCGCGTGGTCCCTCGGCGTCGTCATACTCGCCCTTCGGGATCGACCACGCCCCGTCGTCGCGCCGCGCCCAGAACGGCCCGCCCATGTGGGCGAGCAGCACTTCGGCCACTCCCGCGCGCCGGCGGTAGACGAGAATGCCCGCACTTCGCTTGCCTGCCACGGTCCGCAGTCTGCCGCACGGTGGCGGTGCGTCGCGGACGGCTCAGGTTCTCACTCCTTCCGGGCGGGAAAATCGCGCGGCCCAGTGGTTTCGTGACGACCTCGGGTCGATCACCGAGCGTGATTGCTGGCATTCGGGTAGTCATCGGACTCTTGGCGAGTGGTGTCGCCGCCGGGATCTCCCGATCAAGGGCCGTTTGCCCTGATCCTGAGGTTCCACCGCGAACCAGGAGGTAGCGAGATGCGACGGACCACACGATTAGCAGGACTGACGGCCGCGATGGCGACAGGCGCGCTGGTGCTGGCGCCGGCCGCGCATGCGGCGCCCAGCGCGGACACGACGATGACATCGCGCGCGCACATCGTCATCGACATCTTCCACGGCGACAACCTGCTGATCACGATCGGCAGTCTCCACATCAGCCTCGGGTAGGCGCGCTCGCCCCGCGCGCCTGCGCGATCGCTGGGGGCGGTTGGGACACGGCAGTTCGGGGGGAGGGCCGTTGCCGGTGGCGGGACCCGCGAGCCTCCCTCCACCGGCGCGGCCCTCCGTGTCCCGCCGTTGGCGTCTCGCTCCTCATTCAGATACCATCAGTATCTGAAAATGGCGACGAGGCGGATTGCGAGGCAGTGCCGATGACGGGTGACGTGCGCGAGGTGGTGATCGTCGGGGCCGGGTTCTCCGGGGTCTGTGCGGCGATCCGGCTCAAAGAGGCGGGCATCCACGACATCGTCCTGCTGGAACGCGCCGACGACATCGGCGGCACCTGGCGCGACAACCGCTATCCCGGCGTCGCGGTGGACATCCCCTCGGTGACCTACCAGTTCTCGTTCGCGCAGAAGAGCGACTGGCGCCGGGTGTTCGCGCGCGGCGCCGAGGTCAAGTCCTACGTCGACGAGGTCGCCGACCGGTACCGCATCCGCGAGCACGTGCGCTTCGGCGCCGAGGTCGTCGACGCCGAGTTCGACGAGGACGAGCACGTCTGGCGCATCACCACCGCCGACGGCGCCACGACCACCGCGCGGTTCCTGATCTCGGCGCACGGTGTGTTCTCGCAGGCCAAGTACCCCGACATCGAGGGCGTCGAGGACTTCGCCGGAAAGATCATCCACACGCTGAACTGGGACGACGAGCACGACCTCACCGGCGAGCGCGTCGGGGTGATCGGCACTGGCGCGTCCTCGGTGCAGCTCGTGCCCGAGATCGCCCCGAAGGTGGCCCGGCTCGACGTCTACCAGCGCACCCCGATCTGGGTGGTGCCCCGGCCGGACGTGCGGGTGCCACCGCTGGTCCGGCGGCTGTTCGGCGCGCTGCCGCCCGCGCGCTGGGCCGCGCGCGCCGCCATCAGCGCCGGCATCGAGCTGGCGATGTTGTTCGGCGTCACCAACCACGCCCGGATGCCGTTCCTGGTCAGGGCGATCCGGCGGCTGTCGGAGCGCCACCTCGAACGCCAGGTGCCCGACGCCGACCTGCGGCAACGGCTGCGGCCGCAGTACGAGTTCGGCTGCAAGCGCCCGGCGCTGTCCAACGACTACTGGCGCAGCTTCACCCGCGACAACGTCGATCTCGTCACCGAGAAGATCCAGCGGATCCTGCCGCACGGCATCGAGACCGTCGACGGCCAGGTCCGCGAGATCGACACCCTCATCCTCGCGACCGGGTTCAAGTTCCTCGAGTACGACAGCGTGCCCGGCTACGCGGTGCGCGGCGAGAGCGGCGTCGACCTGCGGGACTGGTGGCTCGAGCACCGCTACCAGGCCTACGAGGGCATCAGCGTCACCGGCTTCCCGAACCTGTTCCTGATCCCGGCGCCGCAGTTCGCGACCAGCTGGTCCTGGCTGGTCATGGTCGAGTCGCAGACCAGGCACGCGCAGCGGGTCATCAGCCACGCCCGCCGTCAGGGCGCGACGTACGCCGGGGTGCGCCCCGGGGCGCAACGGCAGTTCTATCGAGCGATGGACTCCGGCCACGAGAAGACGCTGTTCCTCGACCCGTCCTGCGCCGGGTCGAACAGCTACTACCTCGATCGCGACGGCCGGCCGTCAATCGTGCGGCCGCAGTCGAGTGTCACCGTGCGCTGGCGAGCCGGCCACTTCCCGCTCGACGACTACGAACTGCGGAGTTGATCTGCCAGCACCGCGACGGCGGGCCAGGAGCCGGGTGGCTCCTGGCCCGCTTTTTCGTGGCCTTTCGGCCCGTAACTCTTTCAGGTGAGCGCGCGACGTTAGGGGCAGTTACTCGCAAATAGCCCAAAAGTGCACGGAATTCGCACCAAACGGCATGCGCGCGGAGGTGTGGGGCCGCGCCACAGGACCAGGCAGGGGCGGGAAGAAGTGACCGAGGACGTCGACTCCCGGCTCGCGCGTCCGGTACCGGCGGAGCCCACCGCCCCCGCGCGGCTGCGACGCCAGCGCACCGGAACCTACCGGGAGCGGCGCGGGCCGGTCGTCACCCCGGCCACCCGCTGGGAGCCGCGCTACCGGCAGGCGGTGATCGGCGCCGACGTCGCCGCGACGACGCTGGTCGTCGTCACCGTCGGCGCCGTGATGAAGCTGCGCCACCCGGACTGGACGGTGCCACAACTGGTCACGCTCGAGGTGCTGACCGTGCTCGCGGTCGCCTGCGCGCTCGGGCTGAGCCGGGTGTGGCACCCGGTGGTGCTCGGCCAGGGCCCCGACGAGTTCAGCAGGCTCGGCAAGGGACTGTTCGCCTCGGTCGTCGCGCTCAACCTCTCGCTGCTCGCCGTCGGCACCCCGGCGGGGGCGCGGCTGTGGGTGTTCGTCGTCGTGCCCGCCATCGCGCTGCTGGTGTTCCCGCAGCGCTACCTGCTGCGGCGGCTGCTGCACCGGCAACGGCACCGGGGCAGATGCCTGCTGCCGGTGATCGCCGCGGGCAACCCCGCCGCGATCCGCGACCTCATCGCCCGCACCAGGCTCGCCGCCCACGTCGGCTGGCGGGTGGACGCGGTCTGCACCGAGACCGGCACCGCCGAGCGGGGCACCGACCTCGACGGCGTGCCCGTCATCGGCACCTTCCTCGACGTCGCCGAGCACGTGCGGCGGGGCGGTTACCGCATCGTCGCCATCACCCCTGACAGCTACTGGACGCCGGAACGGCTGCGCAGGCTCGCCTGGGACCTCGAAGGCACCGGCACCGAGATGGTCATCGCCCCCGGGCTGATGGAGGTGGCGGGGCCGAGGCTGCACATCAGCGGCGTGCTCGGGCTGCCGCTGCTGCGGGTCAGCGAGCCCGCCTTCACCGGGTTCCGCCGGGTGGTCAAGGAACTCGTCGACCGGGGCGGCGCCGCGCTGCTGCTCCTGCTGCTCGCGCCGCTGGTGCTGATCGTGTCGGTGCTGATCGCGGTGGAAAGCAGGGGACCGGTGTTCTACCGGCAGCGCCGGGTCGGCAAGGACGGCAGGCTGTTCACGATCGTCAAGTTCCGCACCATGGTCTCCGGCGCCGACGCCCAGCTGCCCGCGCTCGCCGACGGCAACCAGGGCGCCGGTCCGCTGTTCAAGCTGCGCGAGGACCCGCGCATCACCCGAGTCGGCGCGGTGCTGCGCCGCTGCTCGCTGGACGAGCTGCCGCAGCTGTTCAACGTGCTCGCCGGGACGATGTCGCTGGTCGGGCCGCGCCCGCCGCTGCCGAGCGAGTGCGCCGAGTACGCACCGCACGAGCAGCGCAGGTTGCTGGTCAAGCCGGGCATGACCGGGCTGTGGCAGGTCAGCGGGCGCAGCGACCTGCCGTGGGAGGAGTCGGTGCGGCTCGACCTGCGCTACGTCGAGGACTGGTCGCTCGCCCTCGACGCGGTGATCTTGTGGAAGACGATCAGGGCCGTCGTGAGCGGGCAGGGGGCGTATTGATGCGAGAGTGCCGGTTGTGTGGCTCGGACGCGCTGGCCAGCGTGCTCGACCTGGGCGCGACACCTCCCTGCGAACGGGTGCTGACCGAGGCGATGCTGGACGAACCGGAGCCGACCTACCCGCTGCACCTGCGGGTGTGCGAGTCCTGTCTGCTGGCGCAGATCCCGGCGCTGATCACGCCGGAGGACACTTTCCGCGAGTACGCCTACTACTCCTCGTACTCGACGTCCTGGGTCGAGCATGCCCGCCGGTTCGTGCACGACACCGCCGAGCGGCTCGGCCTCGGTGACGACGCCTTCGTCGTCGAGGTCGCCAGCAACGACGGCTACCTGCTGCGGCACTGCGTCGAGCGGGGCGTCCGCTGCCTCGGCATCGAACCGTCCGTCAACGTCGGCGCCGCCGCGCGCGAGGCCGGGGTGCCGACGCTGACCGCGTTCCTCGACCCCGATCTCGGCGCCGATGTGCGCACCACCCACGGGCCGGCTGACCTGGTCGTCGCCAACAACGTCTACGCCCACGTGCCCCACATCGTCGGCTTCACCGAGGGGCTGCGACGGCTCGTCGCCGACGACGGCTGGGTGTCGATCGAGGTGCACCACCTGCTCGCGCTGATCGAGCGCAACCAGTTCGACACCATCTACCACGAGCATTTCCAGTACTACACCGTCGTGTCGGCGCAGCGGGCGCTCGCCTCCGGCGGGCTCGCGCTCGTCGACGTCGAGGAGCTGGCGACCCACGGCGGCTCGCTGCGGCTGTGGGCCCGTCCCGAGGAGGCCGCGGACGGGCCGAGCGAGCGGATGCTCGACGTGCTCGCGCGGGAGAAGGCGGCCGGGCTGCACGAGCTGTCCGGCTACATCGGGTTCGGCCGGCGGGTGGACGCGCTGCGACGGGAGCTGCTGCGGTTCCTCATCGCCGCCGCCGAGCGGGGCGAGCAGGTCGTCGGCTACGGTGCGCCGGGCAAGGGCAACACGCTGCTGAACTACTGCGGCATCCGGCCGGACTTGCTCGCCTACACCGTCGATCGCAACCCGTACAAGCACGGCACCTACACCCCCGGCGTGCGGATCCCGATCCTGCCGACCGAGCGCATCGCGGCCGACCGGCCGGACTACGTGCTGGTGCTGCCGTGGAACCTGCGCGACGAGATCACCGCGCAACTGTCCTTTGTGGGCGAATGGGGCGGCAGGCTGGTTTTCCCCATACCCAGCGTCGAGATCGTCGAGGTGGCGTCATGAAGGTCGTCCTCTTCTGCGGCGGGTACGGCACCCGGATGCGCACCGGCGTGGCGGGCGACGTCCCGAAACCGATGCAGCTTGTCGGGCCGAGACCGTTGATATGGCATGTGATGCGCTACTACGCCCACTTCGGACACACCGACTTCGTGCTGTGCCTCGGCTACGGCGCCCACCACATCAAGGAGTTCTTCCTCAACTACCAGGAGACGACGTCGAACGACTTCGTGCTCCGCGACGGCGGCGTCGAGCTGCTCTCCACCGACATCTCCGACTGGACGATCTCCTTCGTGCAGACCGGCATCGTCTCGCCGATCGGGGAGCGGCTGCGGCGGGTGCGCGAGCACCTCGACGGCGACGAGATCTTCCTCGCCAACTACGCCGACGTGCTCACCGACGCGCCGCTGCCGGAGATCATCGCCCGGTTCACCGAGTCCGACGTCGGCGCGTCGATGATGGTGGTGCCACACCCCGGCACGTTCCACTGCATCGACCTCGGCCAGGCGGGCAGGGTCGAGTCGATCTCCCCGGTGAACGAGATGCCGCTGTGGGTCAACGGCGGCTACTTCGTGTTGCGGCAGGAGGTGTTCGACCACATCCCGGAGAACGGCGACCTCGTCGGCGACGGCTGTGTCGAGCTCGCCAAGCGCGGCAGACTGCTCGCCTACCCGCATCGCGGCTACTGGCGGCCGACCGACACCGTGAAGGAACGGGTCGCGCTCGACGAGGCGTACTCGCGCGGCGACAAGCCGTGGGCGCTGTGGGAAACCGCATGATCCGGCTGCGGACCGGGCACCTCGAGCGCATCGTCGCGGTGGGAGCCCACTGCGACGACATCGCCATCGGCGCGGGCGGCAGCCTGCTCGCCGTCTGCCGCGCGAACCCGGGCGTTCGGGTGGACGCGCTGGTGCTCTGCGGCGGCGGCACCGAGCGGGAGACCGAGGAACGCGCCGCGCTCACCGCGCTGTGCCCCGGCGCCGAGCTGGCGCTGACCGTGCTCAAGCTGCCGGACGGGCGCACCCCGGCGCACTGGGACGAGGTCAAGTCGGCGGTGGCCGAGCTGCAGCAGCGTGCCGACGCCGACCTGGTGTTCGCCCCTTACTCCGGCGACGCGCACCAGGACCACCGGCTGCTCGCCGAGCTGGTGCCGCAGCTGTTCCGCGACCACCTGGTGCTCGGCTACGAGATCGTCAAGTCCGACGGCGACCTCGGCAGGCCGGACGTGTACCAGCCGCTGACCGCAGACCTCGCGCGGCGCAAGGTCGACGTGCTGCACGAGCACTACCCGTCGCAGCGGCACCGCCCCTGGTTCGACACCGAGGCCTTCCTCGGGCTGGCGCGGATTCGCGGCATCGAATGCCACGCCCGCTACGCCGAGGCGTTCCACGCCACCACCGTGACCCTGGACCTGGAGGGATGACCCGATGCGCGTGCTGCTGACCGGACACCAAGGCTATCTCGGCACCGTGATGGCGCCGGTGCTCGCGGCGGCGGGCCACGAGGTGACCGGGCTCGACTCGGGTCTGTTCGCGGACTGCGTGCTCGGCGCGATGCCGGACGACCCGCCGGGCATTCCGATCGATCTGCGCGAGGTCACCCTCGCGCATCTGGCGGGCTACGACGCGGTGGTGCACCTCGCCGCACTGTCCAACGACCCGCTCGGCTCGCTCGACCCCGAGCTGACGTACGACATCAACCACCGCGCCAGCGTGCGGCTGGCCCGGCTGGCCCGCGACGCGGGTGTGCGCCGGTTCCTGTACGCGTCGACCTGTTCGGTGTACGGCGCGTCCGGCAGCGGCGACCTGCTGAACGAGGACGCCCGCCTGCGTCCGGTCACCCCGTACGCCGAGTCGAAGGTGCGGGTCGAGGACGACCTGCACGCGCTGGCGGACGACGACTTCTCCCCGGTGTACCTGCGCAACGCGACCGCGTTCGGGTACTCGCCCCGGCTGCGCACCGACATCGTGCTGAACAACCTCGTCGCGTACGCGCTGCTGACCGGCACCGTGCTGGTGCTCTCCGACGGCACCCCGTGGCGGCCGCTGGTGCACGCCGCCGACATCGCCGCCGCGTTCACGGCGACACTCGCCTCGCCGCGCGCCGTGGTGCACGACCGCGCGTTCAACGTCGGCACCGAGGCCAACAACCTCACCGTCGCCGAGATCGCCGACCATGTCGTCGCCGCGGTTCCCGGCGCCCGGCTACGGATCACCGGCGAGAACGGCGCCGACCCGCGCTCGTACCGGGTCGACTTCTCCCGGCTGCGGGCGGCACTGCCGGACTTCCGGGCGCGCTGGACGGTCGCGGCGGGCGCGGTCGAGCTGGCTGAGGCATACCAGCGGTTCGGCCTGAACCGCCACAGCTTCGAACGCCGGTTCACCCGGCTCGCCTGGCTGTCCGACCGCGCCGCGGCGGGCGAGATCGACACGCTGCTGCGGCCACGGCAGGCGGTGGCCTGATGACGGGTGCCGAGATGCATGCGCTGGTGCGGCGGCTCTACCCGCTGTGCCGCAGCATCACCGGCGACGGCGTGCGGGAGACGCTGCGGATCATCGGCGAACACCTGCCGCTCGACGTGACCGAGGTGCCGTCGGGCACGCGGGCCTTCGACTGGACCGTGCCGCCGGAGTGGAACATCCGCGACGCCTACATCGCCGACGCCACCGGCAGGCGAGTGGTCGACTTCGCCGAGTCCACATTGCACGTCGTCGGCTACAGCGAGCCGGTGACGGCCCGGATGAGCCTCGCCGAACTGCGGCGGCACCTGCATACCCTGCCAGAACACCCCGACTGGATCCCGTACCGCACCAGCTACTACCAGCGCGACTGGGGCTTCTGCCTGTCGCAGCGCACCCTCGACGCGCTGGCCGACGGGGAGTACGAGGTCCACATCGACTCGACGCTGGCTGACGGCCACCTGACCTACGCCGAACACGTGGTTCCGGGCCGGGTCAGCGACGAGGTGATCATCTCCTGCCACGTCTGCCACCCCTCGCTCGCCAACGACAACCTCGCCGGGATAGCCGTCGCCAGTCAGCTCGCCCTGCACCTGGCGCGGCAGAAACCGCACTACACCTACCGATTCCTCTTCGTGCCGGGCACGATCGGCTCGATCACCTGGCTGGCGCGCAATCAGCACCGGATCGAGAAGGTCAAGCACGGCCTGGTGCTCGCCTGCGCCGGGGACCGGGGCCGGCTCACCTACAAGCGCAGCAGGCGCGGCGACGCCGCCGTCGACCGAGCGGCCGAGCACGTGCTGTCCGGCCGCCCGCACCGCCTGGTCGACTTCTCGCCCTACGGTTACGACGAACGGCAGTACTGCTCGCCGGGCTTCAACCTCGGCGTCGGCTGCCTGACCCGCACGCCGTACGCCGTCTACCCCGAGTACCACACCTCGGCCGACAACCCCGACTTCGTCACCGAAGAGGCGATGGCCGACACCCTCGCCGCGTGCGTCGAGATCCTCGCGGTGCTCGACCGCGACCGGCGCTACCTCACCCTGAACCCGCACTGCGAGCCGCAGCTCGGCAAGCGCGGGCTCTACGACGCGCTCGGTGGCCGCAGCGACGCCAAGCAGGCGCAGTTCGCGCTGCTGTGGGTGCTCAGCTACTCCGACGGCGAGCACTCGCTGCTCGACATCGCCGACCGCGCCGGGCTGCCGTTCGACGCCATCGCGGCCGCCGGCGACGCGCTGCTCGCCGCCGAGCTGGTCAAGGAGTGATGCCGGTGCGCGCCGCGATCCGTTCCCACAGCGTCCGCGCCATGGCGCAGCGGCTGAGCTGGGGCCTGGCCGACCAGGCCGTGTCCAGCCTGACCAACTTCACTGTCAGCGTCTTCGTCGCCCGCACCCTCGGCGCGGTTGAGTTCGGCATCTTCACCCTCGCTTGGGTCACCTACACCGTCCTGCTCAACGTCTCGCGTGGGCTGGCGACCGACCCGCTCGTGGTGCGCTTCAGCGGGGCGCCGGACGCCGACTGGCGGAGCGCCGTGTCGCGGTCGTGCGCCACCGCGCTCGGCGTCGGCGCGACGGCGGGTGTTGTCAGCGTCGCGGCGGGCATGGTCATGGGCGGCACGCTCGGCTCGGCGTTCGTCGCGCTCGGGTTGATCCTGCCCGCGCTGCTGTTGCAGGACGCCTGGCGGTTCGCGTTCTTCGCCGCGGGCCAGGGACGTCGTGCGTTCGGCAACGACCTGGTATGGGCCGGGGCGCTGCTGCCTGCCCTGTTGCTGGCCGCCAGCGCGGGCAGCGTGTTCGCGTTCCTGCTCGCCTGGGGTGGGGCGGCGGCGGTAGCCGCCGTCTTCGGCTGGGCGCAGACCGGGCTGCTGCCGCGATCGAGCGGGGTGGCGTCGTGGCTGCGACAGCAACGCGATCTCGGCCCGCGCTACCTGGTGGAGAACGTCAGCATCTCTGGCGCCGCGCAGATCAGGATGTACGGCCTCGGCGCGATCGCCGGTTTCGCCGATGTCGGCGCGGTGCGCGGCGCCGACCTGCTGCTCGGCCCGTTCATCGCGGTGACCATGGGGCTCGCGCTCGTCGCGGTGGCCGAGGCGTCCCGGGTGCTGCGCACCCATCCCGAACGGCTGGGGGTCTTCTGTCTCGGGCTGGGCGGGGTGCAGACGACGGGCGCGCTGGTGTGGGGGTTCGGGGTGCTCGCGCTACTGCCGCACAGCGCGGGGGCTGCCGTGCTCGGTGAGGTGTGGCCCTCGGCGTCGGCGCTGTTGCTGCCCGCCACGCTCGCCATCGCCGGTATCGGGCTGTCCAACGGCGCGACGGCGGGTCTGCGTGCGCTCGGCGCGGCGCGGCGCAGCCTGCGTTGTCAGCTGTTCGCCGCGAGCGGGCTGGTTACCTGCGGGCTGACCGGCGCGGCCGTGTCGGGTGCGTCCGGCTCCGCATGGGGCGCGGCGATCGCGGCGTGGTGCGCGGCGGCGGTGTGGTGGTTCCAGCTCATCGCGGGTCTTGGCGACCACCGGCGTGACGCCGCGCCACAGGGAGGTTCGCCGGTGGCAACGGTCACCGGTACAGAGGGAGGGAGTAACACCATGATGACGGCACCACGGTTGACCATCGGGCTGCCTGTCTACAACGGGGAGAAGTACCTTGCCGAGTCGCTCGACACCCTGCTGGGTCAGACGTTCGGCGACTTCGAGCTGATCATCAGCGACAACGCGTCGACAGACGGCACGGAGGCGACCTGTCGACGGTACGCGGCCATGGACGCGCGAATCCGCTACCTACGCCAGCCCCGCAACATCGGCGCCCGGCCGAACCACAACCTGCTGGTCGAGCAGGCTCGCGGCGAGCTGTTCAAATGGGCCGCGCACGACGACCTGTACGGCCGCGACCTGCTTGCCGCGTGTGTCACCGCACTCGATGAGCATCCGGAGGCGGTGTTAGCTCATGCCGACGAGGCGATCATCAACGAGCGGAACCAGATCGTCATGCACTGTGAGTATACATTGGACAGTGACTCACCCTATGCCCCTGACCGGCTGCGCAGTGTGCTGTTCACCGAGGGCGGCGACGACGAGTACGGGGTGATTCGCACCAGCGCGCTGCGAGCGGCCAAGCCGAACAACAGCTATCACAACTCCAGCCGCACCTTCATCGCGGAGCTGGCGCTGCGGGGGCGGTTCCACCACGTGCCGGAGCTGCTGTACTTCCGGCGCGACCATCCCGACCGTGGTGACCGGAACCCGACGATCAGGGCGCTGTGCGCGAACCTCGATCCGCGCCGCGCGGAACACTCGACCGCGCGGCTGCTGACGGAGTACGTCTGGGGATTCGTCGGGTCGATCTCCCGGGCGCCGCTGTCCAACTCCGAGCGATGGCGGTGTTACCGGCACCTCGTGCACTGGCTCGTCCGCAGCTGCGTTCGCCGGGTCGCCAGCCGGAGCCTCGCGCCGATCATGTCACTCGGGGACTACACGGAGCCGGCCGAGACGGCCCCGATCGTCGCGGAGGTCGTCGAAGGCCAGCGGAGGACGGTCTTGTGAGCTGGCGCAGCGTGCGGCGGTCGATCACGAGATCGACCGGACCGAGCGTTGGCTTCTTCGGCATCCTGTGCGCGGGGAACCTCGGCAACGACGGCTCGCTGGAGGCCGTCGTGCGGGGCCTGAAACAGCGACGACCGGATTCGCGGCTGGGGTTCCTGTGCATGGGCCCGGAGTTGGCGTCAGCCCGCTACGACGCCCCCGCGACCGCGCTGCAATGGTACGAGCCGCACGCCGGTTCGGTGACCGGTCCGGCGGCGACCGCCGCCCTCAAGGTGCTCGGCAAGCTGCTGGACCCCTTCCGCACGCTCGCCTGGGTGCGCCGGTACGACGTGGTGATCGTGCCGGCATGGGGATCCTGGAGTCGACCACACCGGTGCGTCCGTGGGCGATGCCGTACTCGCTGTTCTTGCTGTGCGTTGGCGCGCGCCTGGTCGGCACCAAGGTCGCTCTGGTCAGCGTGGGTGTCACCGTGTCACGGCAGCGGACGATCCGCTGGCTTCACACCTCGGCGGCCCGGATGGCACACTACCGCTCCTACCGGGACGGCGCGTCCTTCCGGGCCATGCGGCGGATGGGCATCGACGTCTCGAACGACGCGGTCTATCCCGACGTCGTGTTCGCCCTTGAGGCCCCGCCGGTCACGTCGTGCTCCAGCGGGTGCGTCGGCGTCGGCCTGATGGAGTTCCGCGGCGACAACGACGACCGGGCGCGGGCGGACGAGCTTCGCCGGGCCTACGTGGCGACGATGAAGCAGTTCGTGCGCTGGCTGGTGGACAACGGCCGCACGGTCCGGCTGTTCATCGGGGATCAGCAGGACGAGGCGATGCTCGCCGAGGTCAGCCAGTGCGTCGGCTCGCGCTCGCCACCACCCGTGCTGGTCGAACCCGCCGCGACGCTCGAGGACCTGATGCGGCAGATGGCCGCGGCCGACATCGTGGTCGGCACCAGGTATCACAACGTGCTGTGCGCGCTCCGGGTCGGCAAACCAACGCTGTCGGTCGGCTACGCCGTCAAGCACCACGAGCTGATGGTGGGCATGGGCCTCGGCGAGTTCAGCCTGGACGCCCGGCGCACCGGCTTCGACGCGCTCGTGGAGCGGTTCACCGAGCTTGAGTGCCGATCCGGCGGGCTCGATGAGCGGGTGATGGCTCGCGATCGCGCCTACGCGGCGCAGCTGGACGACCAGTTCGTCCGGCTGTTCGCCACCTTGTTGGACCACGACCAAGCGCGGGAACGATGAAGGCGATACCCGTTGCGGCGATCGAGGGGGCGTACCTGTTCGAGCCCGCGCCGCACCGCGACGACCGCGGCTTCTTCAGCCGGACTTTCGATCGGGACGTCGTGCGCTCGGCCGGGATCGACCCGGACGGCTTCGCGCAGGACAGCGTCTCTCGCTCGCACCGCGGCGTGGTCAGGGGGATGCACCTGCGGTCGGGGGCGGGTGAGTCGAAGCTGGTGCGCTGCTCGCACGGCCGGATCTTCGACGTGGTGGTCGACCTCCGCCCCGGTTCGGCCAGCTATCGCAACCAACAGCACTTCCTGCTCGACGACGACGCCCAGGTGTCGCTATACATCCCGGCGGGCTGCGCGCACGGCTTCCAGGCGCTCACCGAACCCGCCGACGTGTCGTACCGGATCGACCGTGGCCACGACCCCCGCGAGGACGTCACGATCGCGTTCGACGACCCCGAGCTGGCCATTCCTTGGCCGTTGCCGGTCACGCTGATGTCGGACCGCGACCGCGCGGCGCCGTCACTGGCCGACGCGCTGCGGCTGCTGGCGTGAGCGCTCGCGGTACCACGTGACCGTCCGGTTCAGCCCGTCGGCGAGCCGGACCGATGGCCGCCAGCCGAGCACGTCCCGCGCGGTGCTGAGATTGGCGATCCGCGCCGAGTCGAGCGGCCGGTCCGGCAGCGCGCCGAACCGTGGTTCGAGATCCGTGCCGACCAGCCCGCGCAGCAGCTCGACGGTCGTGTGAATGTCAAGGGCGACCCCGGAGCCGATGTCGATCGCGGTGCCAACGGCATCGGGCACCGACGCGGCGGCGACGAAGGCGTCGACGACGTCGTCGACGTACACCCAGTCGATCTGCCGGGTCCCGCTGGTGAGCTCGGGCTCGACGCCACGAAGCAGCGACGTGACCACATGGGGGATCAGCTTCCGCTCGTCGGACTGGCCGGGGCCGTACGCCATGGCGATCCGCAGCCGCACCACCGGCACCGACCACAGGTCGCCGAACAGCTCGCCGTACCTGGCGGCGATCGACTTGCTGAGAGCATACGGCGACGACGCGCGCTCACCGGGCCGCGGTTCCTCCATCGACCCGGCGAGCACGATCCGGGGTGCGCCGGTGAGCGTCGCCGCGTGCAGCAGGTTGACCGTCGACGTTACGTTGTTGGTCAGCGTCGGCGGCACCGCGTCCACGCCGCGAGCGCCGGTGACCTCGCCCGCCAGGTGACACACGACGTCCGGCCGGACCGACCGGACGACCTCGGCCGTGGCGTCCGGATCGGACAGATCGGCGGTATGCGCGGTCCAGCGTGGGTCCGGGGGAGCCGCCCGGCGCGACACCGCGTGCGTCTCGGCGCCGAGCACGGCGAGACGGCGCACCAGGTGAGTGCCGAGGAAGCCGCTCGCGCCCGTCACGAGCACGCGTCGCTCACGCACCATGCTGCGTGCACTCGGGTCGGGCATGCCAGTTCCCTTCACGACGGGACGTAGACCTTGATCCCTTCGGCGTCCGCGGTGTCGTACCGGGCGACGTCGTCCTCGCTGAGCGCGGCGTTGTCGGTGAGCCGGTGGAAGTCTCGCAGCGAGGTTCCCTGGCACGCCACGTCGACTCCGGGCGCGCCCCGGCCCTCGCGGACGTCGACGACGTGCACCGTGCGGAAGTCGATGCTGTAGCGGGTGCGGCCGCTGCTGTTGGGGATGCTGGCGTGCAGCTGGTCGCCGGAGAACAGCATCACGCCGCCGACCGGCGGCACGAGGCACAGCCGTGGTTCGTCGTCCGGCAGCGGCCGCACCGGCGCCGGATGCACCCGGGTGTCGGCGCTGCCGCTGAAGTCCTTGATGTGCGAGCGCCAGACGTTGGCCTGGTAGTAGTTGTAGTCACCGCTGGTGTTGGCGATGGCCCGGCCGAACCACCTCGGGTAGAACTCCATCACGTTGTTCTCGGCGGCCGGCCACACCGGCAGCCACCAGTTGATCTGCTGCGTCGGTGCCGCGTACCAGGTGTCGCGGTGCACCTGGAACGCCTTGGCGATGCCGGTGCTCAGCCCGCCCGCCGGGAACGCGGTGCGCAGCTTCGGCACGTCGGCGTAGATGTCGCCGGGCGCCCCGCCGAGCGCGCCGGTGATGCGCCGGACGTGGTCGATGGACTCCGGGTGGTGGATGAACCGGGGCTTGAAGTCGATCAGGATCTCGGTCAGTTCGGCGGGGGAGCGGGCCGCGTGCACCGTCGGCGGGTCGTCCGGCGTGAACGCCTCGGTGACCAGGTCGCGGGTGAACGCCGCGAACGCGGCCACCTCGGGGACGGTGGTGTACACGACGACATCACCCGCGAACAGTCTGCGACGGCGCTCGTCGTCGTCGAAGCTCGGGTCGATGTGAACGTTGACCATCGCGAACCTCCCCGAATGCGGCTCTCTGGGAAGATTCGCTCCGGCGGCCGTTGAGGTTACGCCGGATGTCAGCTCGACCCGGCGTCCTGGTGGTACGGCGCCGCCTGCCACTGCCGCAGTGTCAACACCCTGCCGGTCTCGTACGGCACGAACCGCCACGGCCCGGTGTAGTCGTTGTCGAACCAGCGGTTGTCCTGCTCGAACGTGACCGCCCGCTGCACGACACGGCCCTTGTACGGCGACCACGCCGGGCTCGTGCCGTAGTTCGCGAACAGCGCCGACCTGCCGCAGAACCCCGCCGGGCAGCCGCCGCCGATGTTGGCCGGCTCGTGCACGAAGACGTTGTCGTGGACGCGGAGCCGTTGCGTCTTCCATCGGCAGTCGGAGTACTGCGGCTCGACGTCGATCGCCGGTGGGGAGCACCGTGAGCCGTTGTTCTCGCCGATGAGCAGGGTGCACTCGGCCGTGGTGTTGGTGCCGCAGAACCGGTCCGCGTTCTCCCAGGCGGCGATGCCACCCCAGTTGTTCACGAACCGGTTGCCGGTGATCTCGACGACCGAGGCGCGGGCGCCGACGCGCGGCTCGCCGCCCGCCTCCGACAGGTACACCGTGCCGATGGGGAAGGTGTCGTTCCGGTTGGCGAACTCGCGGCCGGTGACCCAGGTGTTGTGCCGGATGACGTTGTCGCGCAGCACCACGTTGTAGGAGATCTCGTAGAACAGTGCCTGGCCGTCGTTGTGCTCGATGAGGTTGTTTTCGATCAGGAAGTCGTTGTTGTTGGTGTCGGCCCAGATGCCGGGGCCGTGGTTGTGGTGGATCCAGTTGCCGGCGATGTCGGCGCCGTCGACGGACCAGAACTTCATCGCGCCGGTGCAGCCGCAGCCGGGGATTTGGTTCTCCAGGTCGTCGGTGTTGTTGCCGACGAATTCGTTGTCCCGCAGCAGGATGTCGTGGAGCTGGTTGCCGGCCTGGAAGGCGTTCAGGCCGTATTGTCCGTTGTTTTTGACGCAGTTGCCGATGATGCGCTGGCGGGAGCCGGCCATCATGGCGGCGCCGGTGTTGTCGATCAGGGTGTTGTGCGCGATGGTCCAGCCGTTGCCGGAGTCGTGGTTGACGACGCCCTCGTTGACCGGCGGGACGAAGTTCCGCACGGTCAGGTGGGTGATGGTCACGCCGGCGGCCTTGCCGGTGAATGCGTAGCGGTTCCGGTCGTCGCCGTCGAGCACGGCGCCGGGCGCGCCGACGAACGTCGCGTTGTCGCCCGGCACGATCTGGTCGTACTCCCCGCCGCCGAGGGTGTGCACGCCGGGCGCGAACCAGTACGTGACGCCTGGCCGCTGGAAGTCGACGCCGCTGTTGTCGCCTGCGGCGACCCGCACCGCGCCGTCCGGCGGTGACGCGGGACCGTCCAGCGCGGCGGTGCCGCAGACCGGGGAGGGGGCGTCGCTCGGCGGCGCCGCGGTGCGGGTCGTGGTGGTCGTCGATGGGGGTGCGGTCGTCAGGCTCGGTGACATCGTCCCGGGCCTGATCGGCAGGTCGGGGAGCCAGTAGCGGAACCGGATCAGGTCGTGGGCCTTCGGCTGCCCGTCCTCACCGACCGCCAGCACCCGGAACACGGTGGCGGTTGCCGACCTCGGTACGACCGACAGCCGGTACGGCTCGTGGTGCCGCGGGATGCGGGTGTCGACCCGCAGGCTCGCCGGGACGACGCCGAGCCGGTGCCGCACGGTGCAGACGCCGTCGGCGTCGGTGCGGCAGGTGACCAGCCACGGGTGGTCGGCCGTCTCCCGTGGTGGCTGTGCCGCCGACGAGGCGACCGCGACGGCGACGATGGCAGCGAACGACGTGAGCAGGCTCAGCAGCGCGACGCGAAGCCGTCGTCCGTTCAGCGAGCGTCGGTATCCAGGTGAACGATGCCTGCCCATTGCAACCTCTCAGCCACTGGCGGTCGGGAAACCCCCAGCCTTGCCGTGGCCCCGGAGGAGCGAACCCGTGGGACCACGTACGCGGCTACGTAAGCATCACGCTCGGATCACAGAAAAGTCACGGTCAATCACCCGCGCGAGCGAGGGCACGACGGCCAGCGCGAGCAGGAACCCGCCGAGCGTGTCCGTCGGGTAGTGCGAGAACAGCACCGTCTGCGCCCACGACATCGCGGCACCGGCCACCGCCACCGAGCCGAGGACCACCAGCAGTCCGATGTCGCGACCGAGCCGCAGCGCCGCCACAATGAGCAACCCGGCGACCAGGGCGACCGCGGTCAGGAACGCCGTGTGGCCACTGGGGAACGCCAGCTCGCCGGTCGCGACCGTGCGCCCGACGAGGGGCTTCAGCGCGGTGCTCGCCAGCACCGCCAGGCCGGGACCGGCGAGCGCCAGCACCGCGAGCCGCCACCGCCGCGCCAGCAGACACGCCACGACGAGGACCCCGACGAGCGCGACCGCGCCGTCCGGCTCGCCAGCCCGGTCGATGACCAGCGCGACGGTGCGTGCCGGCGAGGGCGTGAAGATCGTGCCGCCCATCGCATCGAGCGTCCACCGGTCGACCCGCCCCGGCGTGCCGGTTCCGGCGTAGCGCAGCGCGAGTACGCCGAACCCGAGCAGCGCCAGCACGCCGAGGACGAAGAAGGGGCGCCGCATCGCGGGCGGCACGGCTCGCCTCACCGCCTCAGCTCCAGATGTCGCGGTGGACGTTGAGCACGATCCGCGAGCCGAGCCGGTCCAGCTTGATCGGCAGCTCCTTCATCGCGGCCAGCCGGTCGCGGACCGCACGCTGCCGCTCGACCGGGCATACCACGAGCAGGAACCCGCCGCCGCCCGCTCCGGTGACCTTCGCCCCGGTCGCCCCGGCATCGAGCGCGGCCTCGACGGCGTCGTCGATCTGCGGGTTCGACACCCCCGACGCCAGCGCCCGCTTCGCCTCCCAGCTTTTGTGCAACGCGGCGCCGACCGCGCTCACGTCGCCGTAGCGCAACCCGTCCGCCGCCTCGCGGGCCAGGTCCCGCAGCTGGTCGAGCTGTGGCAGCCGGTCGCCGGTGTTCGCCCGTTGCTCGCCCAGGATGGTGTCGGCGCTGCGTGTGATGCCGGTGAAGAACAGCATCAGCTCGCCCTGCAACGACCGGTACGCCGACGCGTCGAGCCGCAGCTGGTCGACCGCGACCCGGTCGCCGGGTCCGAAGTGGATGTCGCAGATCCCGCCGTACGCCGCCGCATACTGGTCCTGCTTGCCGATCGGTTTGCGGCAGCGGTCGATCTCGATGGTGCAGGCGCGCTCGGCCAGCTCCTCCGCCGACACCTGCCTGCCCTGGTAGGCGAACAGTGCGTGCAGCAGCCCCACCGTGACCGACGACGACGAGCCCAGACCGGACCCGGCCGACGGGATGTCCGCCAGCGTGGTGATCTCGACACCGCCCCGGACGCCCGCCATGTGCATGGCCTCTTTGACCAGCTCGTGCTCGAGGTCGTCGACCCGGGAGACGATCTCCTTCTTCGAGTAGTTGACGTAGATGTCGTCGTCGAAGCGCTGCTTCACGACGACGTAGACATACTTGTCGATCGCCGCGTTGAGCACCCGGCCGCCGTGCGCCCGGTAGTAGGCGGGCAGGTCCGTGCCGCCGCCGACCAGGCCGACCCGCAACGGTGTCTGGGTGATGATCATCGCGCCTTCCTCACCACGCCGAGCGCCCGCATCTTCGCGTCCGCCTCGGCGAGGATCGCGTCCAGGCCGGGCATCCCTTCCAGCCACGCCGCGTACTCCGCGACCGAGTCGGCCGGGGTGCGCCTCGGCGCCCAGCCGAGCTGCTTGAGCGCGTCGATGTCGGAGACGATGTGGCGGGTGTCGCCGAACCGGTACTCGCCGGTGACCCGGCCCGGCTCGCCCGACCCGTACTGGCGGCGCACCACGTCGGCGAACTCCGCCGTGGTGTAGCCGGTGCCGCCGCCGACGTTGAACACCCGCCCCGCCGCCCGTTCGTCGGAGAACACCAGCACGTTGGCGTCCACGACGTCGTGGATGTTGACGTAGTCCCGGACCGCCTGCCCGTCCTCGTACAGCGTGGGCGCGCCGCCGAGCAGGTAGTGCAGGTTGAAGATGCGGCAGGCGCCGGAGTAGGCGTTGTACACCGACTGCCGCGGCCCCTGCACGATGCTGTAGCGCAGCGCGACGGTCGCGATGCCGTAGCGGCGGCCGAGGTTGACCGCGACCATCTCCTGGCCGTACTTGGACATCCCGTAGGCGTTCTGCGGGTTCGCGACCCGCTCCGGCGTCGGCAGCAGCTCCATCGGACCCGCGCAGACAGGGCAGGACAACTCCCACTCGCCGCGCCGTAGCGCGGACTCCGGCCGCATGTCCGGCAGCTGCTCGCCGTGCTCCGCGCAGCGGTAGAGCCCCTCGCCCATGGCCGCCTGTGACGACGCGACTACGACCCGGCTCGGCGCGAGCCGCTCCGCGACGATGATCTCGTAGAGCAGCGCGGTCGAGGTGACGTTGACGTCGGTGAAGCTGGCGAAGTCCGGCAGGTAGTCCTGGTAGGCCGCGAGGTGATACACCGCGTCGGCCCGCCGCAGCAGGTTGGTGAGCAGGTCGCGGTTGCGGACGTCGCCGGTGTACAGCTCGACGCCGGGCGTCAGGTACATCGGCTCGCCGTCGCGGTGGACCGGCGCCCGCAGCGCGTCGAGCACGGTGACCTCGTGGCCGAGCTCGACCAGCCGGTCGCAGGTGTGCGAGCCGATGAACCCGGCGCCGCCGGTGACGAGGACCCGCATCAGCCGACCCTCCGGTATACCTCGCGGTAGACGTCGAGGGTGCGTTCGGCGGTGCGCGCCCAGGAGAACTCGCGCGCCCGCAGCAGCCCCTTCTCCCGCAGCCCGTCGCCGGACGGCCCGCAGGCGTCCAGGATCGCCTGCGCGAGCGCGTCCGGATCGGACGGATCTGCCAGCAGCGCCGCGCCACCGGCCGTCTCCGGCATGGCGCTGACGGTGGAGGTGACCACCGGGCAGCCGGTCGCCATCGCCTCCAGGATCGGCAGCCCGAAGGTCTCGTTGAACGACGGGTACACGAACACGTCGGCCGTGCGGTAGAAGTGCACGGTGTCTTCGAGCGGCACCCCGCCGACCCACACCACGTCGCGGGCGATACCGAGCGAGTCGGCGAGGGCACGCAGCTCGGCGGCGTGTTCGCCGTCGCGGCCGGGTCCGACCACGACCAGCTGTCTGCCGCCCAGTTCGCGGCGTGCGGCGGCGAACGCCCGCAGCAGGCCGGCGCAGTTCTTGTACGGCCACAGCGAGGACACGAACAGCACGAACGGTCCGGTGACGCCCTGGCCGCGCACCCGCTGCCACGCCTCGTCGGTGTCGCCGGGCCGGAACAGCTCGTGGTCGACCGCCTCCGGAATCAGCCGGAGCTTGGCCGGGGCGACGTCGAGGTGCGCGAGCACTTCCTGGCGCAGGCTCTCGGAGTTGATAATGATCGCGTCCGCGGTGCGGGCGGTGCGCGGGTAGTTCAGCCGCCGGTACAGCCGCGCCGACGGTCGCACCGAACCGGGCGCGGTGTAGGCGTGCAGCGTCTTGAAGTGCACCACCAGTCCCGGAGCCGGGCGCACGATGGGCGCCATCAGGGTGCTGAACACGTCGATGCCGGACAACGGCAGCCGCAGCGGGGCGTACAGGTGCTCGCTCGCGGTGCGCAGCGGCGGACGTTCGTTCGACCACGGGAAGGTGATGTGCTCGACGTTGTGGCCGTAGCCGTCGTGCTGCTCCCGCATCCGGGGGCTGACCAGCAGGTGGAAGCGCTCGCCGTCGGTGAGCCGCTTGGCCATCTCCGGGATGATCCTGGTCCAGAACCAGTGGGCGCCGGACGGGTTCGCTGGGTCGTCGGTCAGCAGGTTGATCGCGACCTGCATGCCGTCAGAAGGTCTGCGTCGCAACGGCATCGGCACTCATCCTCGACTGTCGTACGTACTGGGCGAGCAGGTGCATACAGGCCTGGTGGGAGTCCTCGACGATCCCGTAGTTGGCCGAGTCGACGTGGATGGCCACCGTCGCCTTGCGCCGCGCGGGGCCGCCGTCGAACCCGGTGAGCGCGATCGTGCGCAGGTCGTTGGCGTTGGCCCAGTCGAGCGCGCGGACGATGTTCGGCGACCGGCCGGACGACGACACCGCGATCAGCACGTCTCCCGGCCGCGCCTGGGATCGCAGCTGGTGTTCGAAGACCGCGTCGTAGCCGATGTCGTTGGCGATGGCGCTGAAGATCTCGACGTTCGTGCTGAGGCTGTACACGCGGGTGGTCAGGTCGGTGCCGTTGCCGATGCCCTTCACGTGGTCGCACGCCAGGTGGTTCGCGACCGAGGCGGAACCGCCGTTGCCGCAGGCGAAAACGGCCGCATCGCGCTCATACGCGGCGAGCAGGAGGTCGGCGGCGCGAGCGACCTCCGCGTGGTCGAGGGTGCCGAAGGCCCGGGACAGTTCGGCGGCGTAGTCGCCGCCGTAGACGTCGGCGCTGTCGTAGCGGTGGGCCGGGAACTGGGGCCATGCCTTCTTGGCGCCGGCGGGAGCGCCGACGCCGGAGAGGATGTGCGCGACCGCCCCGGCGAGGTCGGCGAACCGGGCCACGCCGGGGTCGGCGAAGCTCGGCGGGCCGACGTACAGCGGCGTTGCGCCGACCGCCTTGGCGAGCCCGACGTCGGTGGCCGAGTCCCCGATGACCCACGAGGCGGAGAGGTCGAGGTCGAGCGCGTCCGCCGCGGCCAGCGCCATCCCCGGCGCCGGTTTGCGGTCGTTACTCGCCCGCGCCCACGCGGCGACGACGCCGTCGGGATGGTACGGGCAGAACAGCCACAGGTCGACGCGGGCGCCGCACCGGTCCAGCTCGGCGATCAGGTACTTGTGCACCTGCTCGACGTCGTCGATGCCGTAGAAGCCCCGGGCGACACCGGCCTGGTTGGTGACCACGGCGACCGGGATGCCGGACGCGTTGAGCGCCGCGATCGCGGCGCTCGACCCGTCGATGAGCTCGACCCGGTCCACCGACCCGACATAGCCGTGGTCGACGATGATGGTGCCGTCGCGATCGAGAAGCACACCTGCTCGGCTCACGGTAGCCCTACCTCCCGGATCGTCGGCGCTGCGCGGTTGCTCGCGGCGCGGCCACCCTGATGTGCCCTGGATCCACCCAGCCGCGGCACGATGGCGTTGACTGAAGTTCGCCCGGTTGGGCTATTCCGTTACGTCGGTTTTCATCCGTTTCGGGAGCCGCGGTGCAGTCGGCGCGAGCAACGTCGCGGCGACCGCCAGGTGCAGCAGGTACGGCGACGCGTCGCCCAGCCCGACCTCTGCGTACGAGGCGAGGAGGCAGTAGACGATCAAGAAGATGGCGCAGGCCCGCTCGGTGGACGGCGGCCGCAGCAGCGCGACGACCGCCAGCGTGGCGACCATCCCGAACACGATCGCGATGCCGACCAGTCCCTGCTCGTGGTACACCGCGAGCCAGCCGCTGTCGATGGGCAGGCCGTTGTACGACTTGTCGGTCAGCCCGACGCCGAACCACCGCTCGGTCGGCGTGCGGATGTCCGCGAGCAAGGCGTCCCAGACGTCCTCCCGCCCGGTTAGGCTGGTGAAGTTCTCCGCGTCCTGGCCGCGCCTGATCCACGCCTGGATGGCAGGCCAGAACGCCAGCGCGGCCAGCCCGCCGCCGAGCGCCGTCCCGAGCACCGCCTTGCGGGCGCGGGACGTGGTCAGCACCAGCGACAGTGCGGCCATGATCAGCCCTGCCAGCAGCGCGAGCGTCGCGGTCCTGGTGTGGGTGAGCAGCAACAGGCCGATGGCGGGCACGGCGAACACGAGCACGCTCGCCGCGGTCGTGCGTTTGCCGAGCCAGAGCAGCAGTGTCAGCCCCGCGACGATCGCGGCGTACTGCGCGATCTGTGGCGGCGGCATCGGCCACAGCGCGCCGACCAGCCGACCGCCGTAGTCGGCCGGCAGCGCCAGGCCCGGCGCCACGACGAGCCCCGCCGCCACCACGACGAGCACGGCGGCGAAGGTCCTGATGTGATGCCGGACGAACGTCGTCGTGCCGTCCCACCAGCAGCTCAGCAGCCACAGCGTCGCCAGGAACACCGCCAGCCGCCCACACCGCATCAGGGCGCCGAAGCCGGACTCGATCCGTGCGCTGGAGACGAAGCTCAGCACCAGCAGCAGGCTCAGCAGCAGCAGGAACACGCTCGGCCGGAACCGCAGTCGTGGGTTGAGCAGCAAGGCGAGTGTGAACGCGATGAGCAGCGAGCCCATCGTCACCGCCTGCGCGATCGGGCGCGGAATCGCCACCAGCGTCTCCGGCCCCTGCGAGCCGAGCGTGTTGACGGCGAGCAGTGCCCAGGCGACGCCGACCAGCGGTGGCCCGTGTTGCGTCACGCCGTCCTGGACGCGCTGCCCGTGCGCTGTCGCCGTCATGGCGAGCCCGCCCCGCTGTCCGGCTTCGCCCGCAGGTGCACCCACAGATGCCAGCCGAGCCTGCGTCCCGCGGTGAGCCGGTGGACGGGCAGCGGCGGGGCGTGCAGGTAGCGGCGATAGGAGTCGACCAGGTCGAAGCCGGGGAAGTCCCGCCGCACCTCGGCCAGCGAGTAGACCTTGGCGTACGGGTTGAGCGGGCCGTCGGTGTTGCGGTGGGTGAACGTGTCCAGCCGCATGTACTCGCGCAGACCGGTGCGCTCCGCGTTGGTCAGATGTTGCCGCAGCATCGGCGACGACGCGGCGAGCGACGTCCGGCGCAGCGGGTACGCGGAGGCGAGCACCGCCCGGCGGATCAGCCGGATGCTGACCTGGTAGTTGAGTGAGGCACGGGCATAGAGCATCGCGACGAGCAGTCCACCCGGCTTGAGCACCCGGTGGATCTCGGACTGCGCGGTGTGGATGTCGGGAATGTGGTGCAGCACGCCGTGGCTGAAGACGATGTCGAAACTGCTGTCGGGCCACGGGATCGCGAGCGCCGACCCCTGCTTCAGGGCGTCGTGGCGAAGCTCGTGCACGGTGAGCCGGGCCTGGACTCTGCTCACCGACTCCGCGGTGAGGTCCAAACCGGACCAGCGGGCGCCACGCCGGATGAGCTGTTCCGACTCGGCGCCCTGGCCGAGCCCGATCTCCAGCACCCGCTTGTCACGCCAGTCGGTCCGGTCGAGGCAGTCCGGGATGTGGCGCTCGCGGCCGTACCGCCAGGCGTCGTACGCGCTGAAGAAGCGGTCGTAGTCGTCGGCGAACGCGGCGTGCAGCCCGCCGACGATGTGGTCACCGCACGGATGGGCGTTCCAGAACGACTGGACGTCGGCCTCGTTCATCGGCTGCTCCTTGGTCATTCGCTCACCGGGACGAACGTGCTGCCGGTGTCCTGGAGATAGGGCGCGGCGCGCCACTGGGTGAAGGAGATCGAGATGTTGGTGTCGTAGGCCGAGAAGGTCCACGGACCCCGGTAGTCGTTGTGGTGCCACCGGTTCCGCTGCTCCTCCGTGATCGCCTCGCGCACCTCGTCGCCGCGATAGGGTGACCAGCCCGGGAAGGTGCCGAAGTTCGCGACCACGGCCATCCGCGCGCACAGCACGCGACAGCCGACCACCTCGGGATCGAGCAGGAACCGGTTGTGGTGGATGTCGACGCGCTGGGTCTTCCAGCGGCAGTCGT
The DNA here is from genome assembly GCA_009377395.1 of Actinophytocola sp. Classification (GTDB taxonomy): domain Bacteria; phylum Actinomycetota; class Actinomycetes; order Mycobacteriales; family Pseudonocardiaceae; genus Haloechinothrix_A. The sequence goes on from WHUB01000010.1 coordinate 27,084, forward strand.
CGTACAGCGGCGCCGTCGCGATCTCCGGGCGGGCGCAACGACGTGGCGTGTCGACGAGCAGCGTGCAGATGCCGCGTGAGGTGTTCGCGGGGGAGTTGCAGAACCGGTCGGCGTTCTCCCATAGCGTGATCCCGGACCAGTTGTTCTTAAAGGTATTGCGATAGACCTCGATCTTGCCGGTGCGGGCTGGCACCCGTGGCTCGCCGCCGGACTCGGAGATGTAGAGCGCCGCCACCGGGAAGTTGTCGGCCCGGATGGCGAACTCGCGTCCGGCGGCCCAGTTGTTGCCGCGCAGCGCGTTGTCCCTGATGATCGCGTTGTAGCTGGTCTCGTAGATGATCGCGGCGCCGTCGTTGTGCTCGATGAGGTTGTTTTCGATCAGGAAGTCGTTGTTGTTGGTGTCGGCCCAGATGCCGGGGCCGTGGTTGTGGTGGATCCAGTTGCCGGCGATGTCGGCGCCGTCGACGGACCAGAACTTCATCGCGCCGGTGCAGCCGCAGCCGGGGATTTGGTTCTCCAGGTCGTCGGTGTTGTTGCCGACGAATTCGTTGTCCCGCAGCAGGATGTCGTGGAGCTGGTTGCCGGCCTGGAAGGCGTTCAGGCCGTATTGTCCGTTGTTTTTGACGCAGTTGCCGATGATGCGCTGGCGGGAGCCGGCCATCATGGCGGCGCCGGTGTTGTCGATCAGGGTGTTGTGCGCGATGGTCCAGCCGTTGCCGGAGTCGTGGTTGACGACGCCCTCGTTGACCGGCGGGACGAAGTTCCGCACGGTCAGGTGGGTGATGGTCACGCCGGCGGCCTTGCCGGTGAATGCGTAGCGGTTCCGGTCGTCGCCGTCGAGCACGGCGCCGGGCGCGCCGACGTAGCGGCTGCCGTCCTTGGGAGCGACCTGGTCGTACTGGCCGGGACCGAGCGTGTGGACGCCGGGCGCGAGCCAGAACGTGGTGCCGCGCGGGTTCCGGTTGGTCGCGGTGGTCAGATCGCCCGTGACGCCCGGGTCGACGATGACCGCGCCGGACGGTGGCTCGGCGGGCCCCGGCCTGGCGTTGCCGCAGATGGTCGCGCCCTCGCCCGGCTTGGGAGGATCGATGGCCTGCGGCCCGGTGCAGGCCGACGCGACGATCGCGAGCACGCCGAGGACGAGCGCGACCGTGCGGCCCGCTGACCGCCGGCTGGCTATCATTGGTGGCTCCGTCGGTCGTGGAAGGTGAGCGTCGTGGTGAGCACTGCGCCGCACGCCTCGCCACGGCCGAGCAGCGTGACGGCGGGTTCCTTGCGGCCGAAGCCGGGGGAGTACCAGCCAAGCGGCGGGTCTGTCTCGCCCCGGTGGGCGGTCCAAGTCAGCTGCGGCGGAAGGTCGAGCGTGGCGGTGCCGTCGTGGTGCCAGCGCAGCCGGGCGGTGGTGCCGTCGAGGTCGGCGTCGATGGTGGGTCCTAAGTGGAAGGCGAGCACGCACGGGTGCCTGCCGCTGACCTCGTCGCGGATCCGCAGTTCGCCGCCGTCGAGCTCGACGGTGCGGCGGTGGATGGCGGGGGCGTAGCCGTCGTGCTCGGCGCACCAGCGGTCCCGGGCGGCGGTCAGCACCCGGCTGCGGGCGTGCCGGGTCCACAGGAACGGGCCGCCCGACGCCGACTGGTCGGCGCCGTCGAGCCGTAGGGTGTTGTGGCCGAGGGTGGAGCGGAAATAGCGGCGCCACTCGGGTTCGCCGTGGTAGCAGTAGGTGCCGGGGTCGGCGAGCACATCGACGCCGTCGTGGCGCACTTCGATCGACAGCGCGTCGGCGTGGGCGTGCGCGGCGATGGCGAGGAAGCCGTGCGGTCCCGCATCGCAACGGCACCAGATCTCGGGCTCCTCCCGCGTGCGCAGCAGTGTCAGCCCGGCGTCGGGGAAGTGGTCGGGGCGGGTGTTCGGGCGCGGCACGTCCAGCTTCGGGGACCGGACCAATGCAGCGAACGCGGCGGTGCGGACGTCTGTCCGCGCCACTGTCGGCCACCAGTCCAGCCGTCCGAAGAGGACATCGCCGGTGGCGAGCAGTGATGCCCACCGGTCGGTGCCGTCGAGGACGAGGCCGTGGCCGTCGTCGGCGTCGCCCTGCCGGGGCGGGCGCAGCCGGACGTCGACGATCGCGGCGAGCGCGTCGGTCATCCGCAGCAGCACCGGCCAGGTCGTGTCGGGCAGCCGCACCCCGGCCGCGTCCGTCTCGATCGCCGCCGCGAGCCCGAGTTCGAGCACCAGGCCGTGGTACTCGGTCGCCAGCTCCCGGTTGAGGCCGGAGTCGAAGGTATTGGCGCGCAGGTGCGTGTCGAGTGCGCGCACTGCGGTGGTGCGCCAGCCTGCCGACTCGGGGAACCAGTCGAACGCGCAGGCGGCCGCGAGCTGCCCGGCCACCTCGGCGATGGCGTGGTTATTCGCCGACGAGCCCCGGCTGGGAAACGCCGCCAGCCACCGCTGGTGGTGCCAGACCTGGTGCAGCGCCACGTCGTTGCGCTCGAACAGCTCGGCCGCGCCCGGCCAGCCGTGGAGCAGCCGCCGCAGCCACACCCAGGACAGCAGCCGGATGCCCAGCTCGATGCCGCTGACCCAGTGCACGCCGTGCAGCGGTGGGGTGGCCGCCCACCACGACTTGAGGTGATCGGCCACCCGCTCGGCGTAGCGCGCGTCACCCGTGACGGCGTAGGCCGCCGCGAGCACGGTGAGGTGCTGATGCCGGGACGGCTCCCAGATCTGTTTGATGTCGCCCACCGCGTCCTCGTCGCGGTAGGGCACGTCGAACGCGTAGGCATCGGCAGGGGCGCTGTGGCCGGTCTTCGGGTCGAGCGACCAGTCCGGGGTGATCATGTCGTGCCGGGTGACGCCGAAGTACTCGGCGGTGCCGTCGAGCAGCCGGTCGGCGGTGGCCAGTAGCGTGCGCCGGGCGTCGGCGGAGACGTCGTCCAGCGCACCGGAGGGGAGCGGGCTGCGAAACCGCCGCAGCCGCAACGGAATCGGCTCCGGCGGGTGCGCGGCGACGCGGCGCCAGCGGCGCTTGCGCACGGCGTCACCGACGCGCCCGGCGACCTCGGCCGGTCCCATCCGGGACAGCCGCAGCAGGTACCAGGCCGCCGACGTCATGGCTGGACCGTCACCGCTGCGCCGGTGCGCAGGCTGGTCTCGACCGCGAGCGTGGCGAGCGCCGTCGCGGTCAGCGACGTCAGCGGCACCGGCATCGGGCCGCCGGTGGCCACCGCGTCGAGGAACGCCGCCAGCTCACCCGCCTGCCCCTTGTCCCGGCCGCCCGGCATGCGGGGGCTGCGGGAGCGGTAGCGGCTGTAGACGGAGGCGCGCACGAAGTCGTCGAATGTGAGCACCTTGCCGTCGGCGGTCAGGTCGAGGGTCTCCTTCGGGAAGCCGGCTGAGCCGGACGTGGTGTAACTGATCACGGCGGTGGAGCCGTCCGGATAGCGCAGCGTGAGCTGCGGGTCCTGGCCGTGCGGACCGGCGCAGGCGTACACCGACACCGGGTCGGCGTCGAGCAGCCAACTCACGGTGTCGATGAAGTGCCCGCCCTCGCCCGCGAACCGGCTGCCCTCCAGGTCGGTGCGGGCGTACCAGGAGCCCGGCTCGACGCTGCCCGCGTTGATGAGATACCGCACGGTGGCGGGACCGAGCCTGCGGCCGAACCGCCCTTTCGCCTTGCGCAGCAACGGGGCGAAGCGGCGGTTGAAGCCGACCTGCAGCCGGTCGTTGCCGGACTCGGCGACGGCGTCGAGCACCTGGTCCAGTTCGGACTCGCTGAGCGCGAGCGGCTTCTCCACGAACACCGCCTTGCCCGCGCGCAACGCCTTCGCGGTCAGCGCGGCGTGCGAGCTGTGGCGGGTCACGACGAACACCGCGTCGATCGCGTCGTCGGCGAGCAGCGCGTCGACGTCGGTGCCGTCCTCGGCGAAGCCGAACTTGCGCTTGGCGTTGGCGGCCGACAGCGCCGATGTGGTGACAACCCGCCGCAGCGTGACGTCCTCCCGCTCGGTCAGGTGCGGCAGCAGCATCGACGAGGCGTAGTTGCCCGCCCCGATGAACCCGACCCCGATGGGGCAGTGGGGTTCGGCAGACCTCGCCGTGATGCCTTGTGCGGCACCGGAACCGGCCGTCGGCGCCGTCGGTTCCCGCTCGGTTTCCGGGTAGCGGAACAGCACCGCGAGGGCGGGCAGGTCGCCGTCACCCAGCGCGCGATAGGTGTCCTCGGCCTCGGCGAAGTCGCGGATGTGCGTGACCAGCGGAGCGACGTCGATCTTGCCGGTGGCCAGCAGGTGGAGGAAACAGCCGATGTTGCGACGCTCGGTCCAGCGCACGTAGCCGATGGGGTAGTCGGTGCCGTCCAGCTCGTACGACGGGTCGTAGCGGCCCGGCCCGTACGAGCGGGAGAACCGGACGTCCAGCTCCTTCTCGTAATAGGCGTTCCACGGCAGGTTCAGCCCGCACTTGCCGATGTCGACCACCCGGCCCCGGTCGCGGGAGAGCCGCGCCGCCAGCTCGACCGGCTCGTTGCCGCCGCCCCCGGCCGCCAGGTACGTCTGGTCGACGCCGTGCCCGCCGGTGGCCGCCGTGACGGCGTTCTCGACGACGTCCGAACCGGGCGCGTCGCAGGCGAACGCGCCGAGCCGTTCGGCGAGCGCGCACCGATCGGCGTCCGGGTCGACGCCGATCACCCGCACGCCGGACGCCACCAGCAGCTGCACCACAAGCTGCCCGATCAGCCCGAGCCCGATCACCAGTGCCACGTCGCCGAGCTGCGGCTCACCCCGCCGCACGCCCTGCATCGCGATCGCGCCCACGGTGCCGAACGCCGCATGCTCCCGCGCCACCCCGGCGGGCACCAGGCAGTACAGGTTCTTCGGCACCCAGTTCAGCTCGGCGTGCAGCGCGTGCTCGTTGCCCGCGCAGGCCACCAGGTCACCGACGGCGACGTCGTCGATCCCGGCGCCGACCTCCTCGACCACGCCGCACAGCGAGTAGCCCAGCGGTGTGTAGGAGTCGAGCCGGTTGGTGACCTTGCGGTAGGTGGCGGCGACGCCGTTGTTCGCCACGCTCTGCAACACCTTCGCCACCTGGTCCGGCCGCGCCCGCGCCTTGCCGAGCAGCGACATGCTCGCCTCGGAGACCTTCATCAGCTCGGTGCCGGTCGAGATCAGCGAGAACGCCGTCCGGACCAGCACACCGCCGGGACGGCAGGCTGGGGCGGGCACGTCGAGCAGGGTCAGCTCGCCGCTCTTGTAGTTCTGCACGACCTGCTTCACACGTTCTCCTTGTTCATGCCGCGCGTTCCTGACCGGCCCCCGCCTTGGTCGCGGCCCGGTACCAGTACTCCAGGGTCAGCACGTGCCACAGGTGCTTGGCGCGGTCCTCGCGGCCGCTGGCGTCCTCGGCCGCCAGCCGCCGCAGCGCGTCGCGGCGCAGGAAGCCGGACGACACCAGCGCGCCGTCGTGGATCACTTCCTGCACCAGCGGCGCGAGATCGCGGCTCATCCATGCCCGCAGCGGCGCGCTGAACAACCCCTTGGGTCGGTAGACGATCTCCGGCGGCAGCACCCCGGATGCCGCCCGTTTCAGCGCGAGCTTGCCCTGCCCGCCCGCGATCTTCTCCCGGCCAGGAATGCGGAACGCCGCCTTGACCACCTCGACGTCGACGAACGGCACCCGCACCTCGGTCGAGGCGGCCATGCTCGACCGGTCGGTGTAGCCGAGGTTGAGCCCGGGCAGGAACATCCTGGCGTCGGCCAGGCACATCCGGTTCACGACATCGCGCAGCCCGGTGTCGTGGTAGGTGTCGGCGTGCTCGGTCAGCACATCGTCCACAGTGGACGCGAGGTCGGGGTGCAACAGGCGGATCAGCTCGGCGCGGTCGTAGAGCGTGTAGCTGCGCCGGAACGCCGTCTCCTCCGGCAGGTCCGCGAACGACAGGAAGCGCTTGGCGAACCGCACCGAACGGTAGCCCCGGTGCGCCGTCGCGACCGGCAGCCGGTCCACTGTCGCCGCGACCGGACGCCGCAGCGCGGCGGGCAGCCGCTGGTAGCGCCGTGCCAGCAGGTTGGCACGGTGCTTGCGGTAGCCGCCGAACAGCTCGTCGGCGCCCATCCCGGACAGCATCACCTTCACCCCGGCCTCGCGGGCGGCGGTGCAGATCAGGTACGTGTTGATCGCTGCGGGATCGCCGATCGGCTCGTCGAGGTGGTAGGTCATGCGCGGCAACAGGTCGAGCACGTCCGGCGCGATCTCGATCTCGTGCAGGTCGACGCCAAAGCGGGCGGCCACCTGCCTGGCGTAGCGCAGGTCGTCCGGCATCGCCTCGAACCTGGCGTCCTCGGCGCGGAACCCGATGGTGTAGGCGGAGATCCCCGGCCGCTGCCGCGCGGCGAGCGCGGTCAGGTAGCTGGAGTCGAGACCGCCGGACAGGAACGTCGCCACCGGCACGTCGGCGAGCAGGTGTGCCCTTGTCGACTCGGCGACCACCGCGGCGAGGTCGACATCCCCGGTGCCGTGGGCGGCGGTCTCCGCCTCGGCGGCGTCGGCGACCGCTCGCAGCGAGAAGTAGGTGCCGCGCTGGGCGCTGCCGTCGGGGCGCAGCCGCAGCCAGGAGCCCGGCGGCAGCTTCTCGGCCTCGGCGAACGCGCAGCGGCTGTCCGGCACCCAGTAGTACAGCAGCGAGGCCACCAGCGCGGCGTCGTCGATGTGCAGCGAGCCGCCGAGCTCGCTCGCCAGCGCCTTCAGCTCGGAGGCGAACACCAGCCCGCCGCCGCGCCGCAGCAGGTACAGCGGCTTGATGCCGAGCTGGTCGCGGGCCAGCGTCAGCTCGCCGGTGCGCTCGTCGAACACGGCGAACGCGAACATGCCGCGCAGCCGGGGGAGACAGTCGGTGCCCCACCGCCGCCACGCCCGCAGCAGCACCTCGGTGTCCGATGTGCCCCGGAACCGCACCCCGGCCGACTCCAGCTCGGCGCGCAGCTCCGGCGCGTTGTAGATCTCGCCGTTGTAGGTCAGCGCGAGGCCGTCGGCGACCATCGGCTGCGCGCCGGTCTCCGACAGGTCGATGATCGACAGCCTGGTGTGTCCGAAGTGGACCTGACCGTCGCCTGCCGGGTGGCTGTACCGGCCGGTGGCGTCCGGCCCCCGGTGGGCGATGATCTGGGTGACCCGGTCGGTGAGTGGGCCGCCGTCCGGCCACAGGTAGCTGCCAGCGATGCCGCACATGCCGCCCTACACCTCCACGTCTTCCGGCTGCTGCGCCGGGACGTGTGCCCGGCCGTTGCGGCTAGGGTTTGGCCCCACCGCCCGCAGCCGTCCCCGGAGCGCGGTGTGCACGCCGTCCCAGAGGGTGCCATCGGTCCTGTCGCGCGGGTACGGCTCGACGAGCACGACGCCGATCACCGAGATCCCGGCGTCGGCGAGCTGCCGTGCCACGGTGTGCAGCCAGGCGGCGGTGGCGTGTCCGGCGCGGACGACGAGCATCGTCTGCCTGCCCAGCGCGGCGAGGTCGGTCCATGCCGTGCCGGGGCCGATGGAGCCGACGCCGAGGCACTGCTCGCGCGGCCCCGGCTGCGCCGCGCCGCTGAGGTAGTCGGCGGCGGTCACGATGCGCACCGAGTCGCCGCAGCGGTCCACCAGCCTCGTGAGGTGGTGCTTGCGCAGGTCGTCGACGACCAGCACCGGGCCAGGCACGGCGAGCGCGGTGTCGACGGCGAGCTCGGCGGCGCTCGACGCGCAGCCGAGCTCCAGCACCGACACCGGCGCCGCGGCGTCGTCGCCGGGACGCAACGCCCGCGCCAGCGTCGCCGCCATCCTGGCGCGCTGCGACTTGCGCGGCCGGTGCAGCAGCCGCGCCGGACCCCGGCGCCGCAGCGGCAGCTGCGCCAGCACCGACGCGCCGAGGTGCTCGGCGATGTCGCGGCGCAGCACCGGCCGGTCGCGGACGACGCTTGCGGCGGCGGCGAGGGAAAGCCCGGCGGCCATGCCGAGCAGCGAGCCGACGACGCCGTAGATCACCAGCGTCATCGCCGCCGACTGGTCGACCAGGTGGGGCGCGTCCACGATGGCCGTGCCCGCTGCGATGCGAGGCGCGCCGATACCAGCCTCCGTCGCACGCCTGCTGAGATCGGCCACCTGCGCCGCGACGTCGGCCCGGCGGGCATACAGCGAGTCGAGCGCCGCCGGGTTCAGGCCGGTGCCGGCCGTCGCGATCGCGATGGCCGCGTCCACCCGTGCCAGGTCACGCTCTGCCCGCCGTCGCTGGTCGCGCAGCGCCTGCGCCTCCGCATTGGCGGCCAGTGTTGCCCGCGCGACGTGGTCGGTGATGAAGGTGTTGGCGAGCGCGCGCGCTCGCGCGACCGCCTGGGGGCCGGTCGGCGCGGTGACGGTCAGCTCGGCGACGTTGTTGGTCAGCCCCTCGGCCTCGTAGGACTTCCGGAACCGGTCCGGGTCCTCGTCCGAGCCGAGTTTCCGCAGCGCCGTCTTCGCGATGCGGACGGTGTCGAGCAGGGCCAGGTCGGTCTCCATCAGGGTGCCGCCGTCGGTGGGCTGGTCGTTCTCGTGCACGATCAGCAGCCGGGCGACCGCGGTGGGCGGCGGCGGCAGGAAAACCGCGAGCAGCGTCCCCGCGAGCAGGCCGAGCAGCGCGCACGACAGCCACACCCGCTTGCGCCAGCGCAGGTTGACGACGAGCTGCTGCAGGTCGAGCAGCGGCGTCGCGCGGCCGGTGCCGGGGGCGGTCATGACGACCCCGCCAGCGACTCGTCGCGGTCGGGACCCACCGCGTTATCAGGCTGTTGCGCGGGCTTGGGCTGTTTCACCCGCTTGGCGATCACCGAGCCCGCGAGCGGGTGGCCCGCGTCCGCGCACGCCATCGCGATGCCGATCAGCTCCCATCCGGTGCGGGTGCCGGGGCTGACCACGAACACCGCGTCCGAGACGTCGCTGCTGTAGTCGAGCATCGGGTCGGCGGGGTCGATGTGGGCGATCCGCACCGCCGTGCGCCGGGTGTTCTGGGCACACGCGGCCATGGCCAGCCGCGCCACCGCGCGCCGCGCCAGTGGGTCATCATCGGCGGCGACCAGCAGTAGTCGCAGCTCGTCGCCGGTGGTGGCGACGAGCCGGGCGAGCACCCGGCGGCACTGCGGGTCGGTCGCCGCGTCACCGCCGTCGGCGACCGACCGCTGCCGGCGCAGCAGTCCGCGCCGCTCGTCCGGCACTGGGACCGTGCCGGTGACCGGGACGCCGAGTGCGGCGCTGAGCGTGCCGGTCTCGCGCAACCGGGTGTCGCCGTGCGCGGCGAGCAGGAACCCGAACCCGCCGAGCAGCAGGAACGCGGCGGCCCCTGCCGCGATGAGCTGTGACGGCGTCGGCGCCGCCTTGCTGGTCGGCAGCGGTGCGGGGCCGATGACGAGTGGTTCCTCTCCGGCCGGTGTCACCGCGGCCGCCTCGAGCTCGGCCATCGCCTCGGCCAGGTCCTTGCGCAGCGACTCCAGTTCGGTGAGGGCGCGCACCGAGTCCAGCGTCAGCGCGCCCCGTGCCACTGCGCCGTGCAGCCGATCGATCCGGTCGTTCGTCAGCTCGACCTGCTGGGCCAGCACCTCGAGTTGTTCCAGCCGCACCTGCGTCGACGCGTCGTTGGTCGAGGTGACGAGCTCGTTGGCGAAGGTGACGTACTGGGTCGCCGCCTGGTCGGTGAGCTGCTGCGCCGCGTGCGGGGTGGCCGCCGAGCCGGTGATCTCAAGCAAGCCGCCCTGCGGGACCTCGACGTCGACCACGTCCCGTAGCTCGGCGGCGGTGACGTCCCCGCCGAGCGCGGCGGCGGCGCGTTCCAGCACCGTCGAGCTGGTGACGAGCCGGGCCTGCGCCTCGAACTCGGTGTCCTCCTGCTCGCCGCGCAGCAGCACCTGGCTGGTCGTGGTGTAGCCGGGGGAGAGCACCAGGGACGCCCCGGCGCCGGTGACCGCGCCGAGGATCGTGAGCGCGACCAGCGCGAGCCAGCGCCTGCGCAGCACCTGCCCGAGCATGGACAGCCGCACGGCCTCGTCATTCACTGCGGTGATCCCCCTATCGGGCGCGAAATGGCACGCTCGATGGCTGCGCCACGAGCGGGTATCGGCTGGAAGGTCGTCGCGGCCGACGCACCGTTACGGGGTTTGGCAGACAAGCAACGACCGTGATGGACATGTTGTGAACTTTGCACCGTTATCGCGCGTTCGTTCGATTCATTGCGCGGCCGTAGGCGGCCAGCAGCGCCGTCGCCGACTCCCGCCAGGACAGCGGCCCGCTCACCCGCGCCACGCCGATCTCGCCCATCCGCCGCCGCGCCTCGGGATCGTCGAGCAGTCCCGCGATCTGCTTGGCGAAGTCGAGCTCGTCGTTCGGCGCGGCGTACACGGCCGCCTCGCCCGCCGACACCCGCGCCTCGGTGAGGTCGAACGACACGATGGGCCGCGCCATCGCCATGTACTCCATGATCTTGTTCATGGTCGAGACGTCGTTGAGCGGATTGCGCGGGTCGGGCGCGAGACAGACGTCGGCCGTCGAGAGGTAGCGCAGCAGGTCGGCGTCCGGGATGCGGCCGGTGAACTCCACCCGCTCGGCCAGGCCCAGCTCGCCCGCCAGCCGCACCATCGCGTCGAAGGTGTCACCGGCGCCGACGAACACCGCGTGCCAGTCGGCGCGGCCGCAGTCGTCGCGCAGCTTCGCCAGCGCTCGCAGTGCGTAGTCGACGCCGTCCTGCGGCCCCATCACGCCCAGGTAGCACAACAGGTGCGGCGCGCCCCGCTTCAGCGCGGGCTCCGGCGGCAGTCGCCGGAACCGCTCGACGGCGGGGGCGCTGCGCACCACCACGACGTCCTCGGGCGCCTTGCCGCCGCGCTCGATGGCGGTGCGCCGGTAGCTCTCGTTGGTGGCGATCACGACGTCGGCGGTGCGGTAGGTGAGCCGTTCCAGCAGGCACACCGCGCGGTAGAGCGCGTCTTCGCCTCGTCCGAACCGCGACAGGTACAGCTCGGGCACCAGGTCGTGCTGGTCGAAGACGAACCGCGCGCCCCGCAGCTTCAGCACGGCCGCCACCAGGAACAGCAGGTCCGGCGGGTTGCAGGCGTGCACCACGTCGAACTTGCTTAGCCGCAGTGCTCGCCACAGCGTGTGCGCCAGCGCGAGCCCGTACTCGCGCGCGTAGCCCTGCGGACCGCCGGTGGCGGGCCGCAGCGGGTAGCGGTGGATGCTCACACCGTCCAGCACGACCTCGGCCTCGGTGTCCTGCTTCTCGCCCTTCGGGCAGATGACGTGCACCTGCCAGCTCGCGTCGCGCAGCGTGGTGCACTCCTGCCACACCCGCCGGTCGAACGGCACCGAGAGGTTCTCCACGAGGACCAGTGCTCTACCAGCCAAGACCGGCGTATCCCTTCTGTGTCCTGCGCCGCGCGGCGTCGGGCAGGCGGACCAGGTCGATGATCGGGCGCTCGCCCGCGTCGTCGAGTGCAGCGATGACGTCCTCGCCGGTCGAGCCGATCACGCACACCTCGGCGTGCGCCATGACGTCGGCCGCCGACGCCGACAGCAGCTCGCTCAGGTGCGGCAGCCGGTCCTCGATGTAGGCGCGGTTGGCGCCCATCAGCCGCGACAGCGTCACGGTGGGGTCGTAGATGCGCAGGTCGTAGCCCTTGCCGAGCAGCCGCTCCGCGAGGTCGACCAGCGGGCTCTCCCGCAGGTCGTCGGTGCCGGGCTTGAACGACAGCCCGAACAGGCCGATCTTGCGGCGGCCGGTCGCGGCGATCAGGTCGAACGCGCGGCGCAGGTGTTCCTCGTTCGAGGTGAGCACGTGCGAGAGCAGCGGCACCGACACGTCGGCGGACCGGGCGGCGTACACCAGGCCGCGCAGGTCCTTCGGCAGGCAGGAACCGCCGAACGCGAATCCCGGCCGCAGGTAGGCGGGGCTGATGTTGAGCTTGCGGTCGGCGAGGAAGACGTCCATCACGGCGTGCGAGTCGAGGCCGAGCGCGCGGCTGATGGCGCCGATCTCGTTTGCGAAACCGATCTTGACGCCGTGGAAGGCGTTGTCGGCGTACTTGGTCATCTCCGCGACGGCCAGCGGCACCCGGAACACGTCGCCGGGAATCCCTTGGTACAGCTCGGCAACCGGGTCGCCGCTGGCGGTGTCGTACTCGCCGATGACGGTCTTGGGCGGGCTGAAGAAGTCCGCCACGCTGCTGCCCTCGCGCAGGAACTCGGGGTTGACGGCGACGCCGAAGTCGATGCCGGCGCTGCGGCCGGACGCCTTCTCCAGCGTGGGGATCAGCAGGCTCTCGCAGCTGCCCGGCAGCATGGTCGAGCGGAACACCACGGTGTGGCGGTGGCTGTGCTCGCCGAGCGCCCAGCCGATCTGGGTGGCGACCCGCTCCAGGTAGGCGGTCGACAGGCTGCCGTTGGGCCCCGACGGCGTGCCGACGCACACCAGCGACATCTCGGTCGCGCCGATCGCCTCGTCCACGTCGACGGTGGCGCGCAGCGCGCCGGTGCCGACCACCTCGGCGGTCAGCTCGCCGATGCGCTCCTCGACCACCGGGGCGTTGCCCTGGGCGATCATGTCGACCTTGCGGGGGTTGATGTCCACCCCGACGACCTCGTGTCCCCGGCTCGCGAGACAGGCGGCGGACACGCAGCCGACGTAGCCGAGCCCGAACACGCTGATCTTCATCCCGGCGCCCCCTAGGCAGGTGAAAGTGTCACCTCTACGTCGATTGTCCGGTTGGCTCCGTTACTGCGAACGGGCTCCTGATTGAACGCGCCGACCGTGAGGTACCCGCACGGCATGGCACGCACGCTGGCGGCGAAGCTGATCGAGTCACATCTGCGGGACGGCACGATGACGCCGGGCGAGGAGATCGCGCTCGGCATCGACCAGACGCTGACCCAGGACGCCACCGGCACCCTGGTGATGCAGGAGCTGGAGGCGATCGGGCTGGACCGCACCCGCGCCGACGTCAGCGTCCAGTACGTCGACCACAACCTGCTGCAGGCCGACGAGCGCAACGCCGAGGACCACACGTTCCTTCGCTCGGCCTGCCGCCGCTACGGCCTCTGGTACTCCAAACCAGGCAACGGCGTCTCGCATCCCACCCACATGCAGCGCTTCGGCGTGCCCGGCGCCAGCATGGTCGGCTCCGACTCGCACACCCCGGCCGCCGGGTCGCTCGGCATGCTCGCCATCGGCACCGGCGGCCTCGACGTCGCCCGCGCGATCGCGGGGGAGCCGGTCCACCTGCGGATGCCCGAGATCTGGGGCGTGCGGCTGACCGGGAAGCTGCCGCCGTGGGTGTCGGCCAAGGACGTGATCCTCGAACTGCTGCGACGCCATTCGGTGTCCGGCGGCGTCAACCGGATCATCGAGTACCACGGCGACGGGCTGGCCGGGCTGTCCGCGATGGACCGGCACGTCATCGCCAATATGGGCGCCGAGCTGGGCGCGACCACGTCGGTGTTCCCCAGCGACGACGCGGTCGCCGAGTTCCTGCGCGCGCAGGACCGCGCGGACGACTTCGTGCCGCTGGCCGCCGACGAGGGCGCCGAGTACGACGTCACCGACGAGATCGACCTGAGCACGCTAGTGCCACTGATCGCGCGGCCGTCCGCGCCGGACAACGTGGTGCCGGTGCGCGAGGTCGCGGGCACCCCGGTGAGCCAGGTCGTGATCGGCTCCTCGGCCAACCCCGGGCTGCGGGACTTCGCGATCGCGGCGGCCATGGTGCGCGGGCGGCAGACCGCCGACGGGCTCAGCTTCGACGTCAACCCGACCTCGCGGCAGATCTTCGCCGACCTCACCAAGATGGGCTCGACGTTCGAGCTGATCTCGGCGGGTGCGCGGATTCACCAGTCCGGCTGCATGGGCTGCATCGGCATGGGGCAGGCGCCCGCGGTCGGGCACAACTCGCTGCGCACCTTCCCGCGGAACTTCCCTGGGCGGTCGGGGACCAGGGAAGACTCCGTGTGGTTGTGCTCGCCGGAGACCGCCACCGCTGCCGCGCTGACCGGCGAGATCACCGACCCGCGTGACCTCGGCATGGCCTGCCCCGAGCTGGCATTGCCGGAGCGGGCCTCGGTCGACACCGAGATGATGGAGGCGCCGCTGCCGCCGGACCAGGCAGCGCGGGAGAAGCTGGTCAAGGGGCCGAACATCACCGCGCTGCCGGACTTCCCGCCGCTGCCGGACCGGATCGAGGCGCCGGTGCTGCTCGTCGTCGGTGACGACGTGTCGACCGACGAGATCTCCCCGGCGGGCGCGCGGGCGCTGCCGTTCCGCTCCAATGTGGACAAGCTGGCCGACTTCACCTTCACCGTCATCGACCCGGACTACCCGGCGCGGGCGCGGTCCGCGTCCGAGGGCCACATCGTCGTCGGCGGCGCCAACTACGGCCAGGGGTCGTCGCGCGAGCACGCCGCCATCACGCCGCGCCACCTCGGGCTGCGGGCGGTGCTGGCGACGTCGTTCGCGCGGATCCACTGGCAGAACCTGGTGAACTTCGGCATCCTGCCGCTCGAGTTCGCCGATTCCGCCGACCACGACCGCATCGGCACCGGCGACGTCCTCGCGCTCGACGACGTGCGCGCCAGGCTGACCGACGCCGCCGAGATCACCGTCAGCAACACCACCAGGAACGAGACCTACGCCGTCCGGCACCGGCTGTCGACCCGCCAGGTCGACGCCGTGCTCGCCGGGGGCATCATCCCGCAGCTGGCTCGCCGGCCGAGTTGAGGAACGTCAGCGTCAGGTCGGCCCGGGTACCGGGCGCGCCCGCCCAGTTGTGCACCTCGACCCGGTAGTGCCCCGCCTCCGGCCGGCCCATCCGCAGCTGCTCGGAGCTCAGCGAGCCGGTGGCACCTTCGGCCAGGTCCTCGCTCCAGCTGCCGTCCGCCAGCTGCCGCTGCACGTACAGGTCGATATCGGCCGGCATCGACGGCATGGCGCCGACGATGAGGCTCGCGTTGTCGAAGTTCCGCTCGACGTCGAACTCGTAGTAGCCGACCGTGGCCGCGCTGCGCACCGGGCCGCCCAGCGCCGGGGTGACCGACGCGCGCTGCTCCGGCTGCGGTTCGCCCGGGTGCTTCGGCGCACCGGGATCGAGCGGCACGTCGTCCGGCACCAGCGTCCGGTCGGTGACCACCGGCACCCGCAGCGCGGTCGCCTCCGGCCCGGTGAACACCGTGACCTGCGGGTCGACCGCGAAGGTCGGCACCTTGTCCGGGTCGGACGTCGTCACCCGCATCACCAGCCGGTGCCCCTCGCGCAGGTCGTGCGCCATCGCGAAGCCGGGCGGCGCCAGCTCGTACGGCACGCCGGGCATGGCCGGTGACGGTGTCGACAGGCCGGACCGCAGCTCGGGGTTGATCGCGAACTGGCTGATCCGCCGCCGCTCGCCGTCCGGTGACTCGTCGTAGAGATTGGCGATCAGGTGCACCCGGGGCGCGGTCGCCGAGGCGAGCAGGTCGAGCTGCGGCTGGCCGCCGAAGAGCGTGTCCTCGGTCATCGGCGCGGTGGCGAACTCGACGCCGCCGGTGCCCTGCGGGTCGGCGAACCCGGACGGGTCGCCGCTGAAGCTCGCCGAGCTCGGCCGCGCCGGAGCCGACGCGGCCAGCGCGCCGTCCGCCCTCGGGTACAGCGTCAGCATCCGCGCGCTGGCCGGGGGCCACTGGCTGTCCATGTGGATCTCGGTGCGGTCGCCGGTGCGGGCGCCCTCGAACGTGCCGTCGGAGAGGAACAGCTCGACGGCGGGGCCGGTCTGGACGTTGCGTTGCATCAGGTGCTTGTCGAACCAGGCGTGCAGCGCGTAGGTCCACTGGACGCCGCGCCGGTTCGGGCAGCAGTCGGAGCCGTGGTCCCACTGGCCGAGCCACAGCTTGTCGCCGTCGCGGCCGCCGCGCTCGGTGAACCACTCCATGCCCGCCACGCGGGCGGCGTTGTCGTTGACGCCGTGCACCATGAACACCGGGATGTCGGCGGCGGTCGCCTCGGCGGTCCAGTCGCGCTCGGCGTGCCAGTGGGTGTACGCGCCGGAGAGCTGCGCCTCACCGGCGGTCAGCGAGCTGTTCGGCAGCCCGCAGCCGGTCTCCTCGGGTTTCTGTCCGAAGTGCTCGCCGCCGGGCAGGTCCCGCTCCAGCGCGAGCTGCTCATAGGCCTCCATCGGCCCGGCCCATTGCAGGAAGTACGGCACTCCGGCTTGGAACTGGTGGTCGTACATGGTCGCGAGCCCCGCGCTGGGCACGATCGTCTCGAGCCCCTCCGGGTTCATCGCCGCCGCCAGCGACGGCGTCGAGCCGACGTAGGAGTGCCCGGTCATGCCGACCCGGCCGTTGGACCAGTCCTGGCTCGCCGCCCACTCGACGACGGTCTCGAGGTCCTTGGCGTCGTTCGGGCCGAGATGATCGAGGCAGCCGTCCGACAGCCCGGTGCCGCGCAGGTCCATCATCACCACGGCGTAGCCCTTGGGGGCGAAGTAACCGGTCAGGCCGATCGGCTCGCCCTCGTCGTCGCGCGGCCCCGGCAGGATGCGCGTGCCCTCCCGGTCGGCGAGCGTGCCGTGGTACGGGCTCGACTCCAGGATCACCGGCCACTGGCCGGGCCGCTTCGGCTTGGTGACCTCGATGTGGACCTCGACGCCGTCGTGCATCGGGATCTCGTACTTGGTCTTGACGGTCTCGTAGCGGTCGGTGCTGAGCCGGGGGATCCCGGTGTAGTCGAACGCCTTCGACTCGGACGTGGTGCCTGCGGCGGGGGTGGCGGAGGTGACCGCCACCAGCAGGGCCGCGAACAGCGCCACCACGCGGGCTGCCATCGAGGTCATCGGTGGTCCTTTTCATGCCGGTTACGGATGAAAGGACCAACGACCACCCGATCGAGTGGTAACGCGGAATATGAAAGAAAGTCCGGACTTCAGTGCGGCGTCTTGGTCTCCGGCTCCGGTTGCTCCGCGCCGACGGCCTCGGCCACCGCGCCCGACTTCTTGCGCTTGATCAGCATGACCAGCCCGAACACCACCGCCAGCAGGATCAGCACCACCCAGCTGCCCTTGCCGATGGCGCTCTCCAGCCACTTCGCCGACTCGCCGAGCGCCGCGCCGATGCCGATGTGCAGCGCGCACCACACCGAGCCCGCGATCCCGGCCGCGGGCAGGAACTTCCGGTACGGCAGCCCGGCCGCGCCCGCCGCCGCGGGCACCAGCGTGCGCATCACCGGCAGGAAGATCGCGATCATCACCGCGATCGCGCCCCGGCGGCGCAGGAACCCGACGGCGTTGTCCCAGGACTCGGCGCCGTGCCGACGCACCACCTTGGTCTGCCGCAGCTTCGGGCCGAAGTACCTGCCGATCAGGTAGCCGACGGTGTAGCCGAGCAGCGCGCAGGCGGTGGTGATGATCCACATCAGCAGGAACTTGGGCACCGAGTTGGCCGTGGTGCCGAGGATGAACAGGCCGGTCTCGCCGGGTGCGATGAAACCGAGGCCGAGCGTCGTCTCGCCGAACACCATCAGGCCCGCGCCGACGAGCAGCAGCGCGGGCGGCAGCTCGGCCAGCCAGGTGAGGAAGTCAGTGATCACGAGAGTCCTTCGCTGGTCGTACCGGCGCGGTCGGGTCAGCGGCTCAGCAAGGAGCTCGCTTCCTGGGCCGCGGGGCCCGCCTCGGTCAGGTGCGCCAGGTTCTCCGGCAGCTCCTCGCCGCGGTGCCGCTTCGTCTGCGCGTACAGCCTGCCCGCCCGGTACGACGACCGCACCAGCGGGCCCGCCATGACCCCGGCGAAGCCGATCTCCTCGGCCTTGCGGGAGTGCTCGACGAACTCCTCCGGCTTCACCCAGCGGTCGACGGGGTGGTGCCGCACGCTGGGCCGCAGGTACTGCGTGATGGTCAGGATCTCGCAGCCCGCCTCGTGCAGGTCGCGCAGGGCGGGCTCGACCTCGTCCGGCGTCTCGCCCATGCCGAGGATCAGGTTCGACTTCGTCACCAGGCCCGCCTCGCGTGCCCTGGTGAGCACCTCCAGCGAGCGGGCGTAGCGGAAGCCAGGCCGGATCTGGCGGAAGATGCGCGGCACCGTCTCGGTGTTGTGCGCCAGCACCTCGGGTTCCGCGCCGAACACCTCGGCGAGCTGGTCCGGGTCGGCGTTGAAGTCCGGGATGAGCAGCTCGACACCGGTGCCGGGGTTGAGCCGGTGGATCTGCCGCACGGTCTCGGCGTAGAGCCAGGCGCCGCCATCGTCGAGGTCGTCGCGGGCGACACCGGTCACCGTCGAGTAGCGCAGCCCCATCGCCTGCACGCTCTCGGCGACCTTGCGTGGCTCGTCGGTGTCCAGCGGGGCGGGCTTGCCGGTGTCGATCTGGCAGAAGTCGCACCGCCGGGTGCACTGGTCGCCGCCGATGAGGAAGGTGGCCTCGCGGTCCTCCCAGCACTCGTAGATGTTGGGGCAGCCTGCCTCCTCGCACACGGTGTGCAGGCCTTCGCGGCGGACCAGTCCCTTGAGCTCGGTGTACTCCGGCCCCATCTTGGCCCGGGTCTTGATCCAGGACGGCTTCTTCTCGATGGGCGTCTGGCTGTTGCGGACTTCTAGTCGCAACAGCTTCCTGCCCTCAGGTGCGGGTGCGCTCACACCCTCACCCTACCGACCATGTCAGCCGAGGTCGGGCACGATCCCGGTCAGCCGCTGCGTCAGTGACCAGAGTCGCTCCCGGGTCGTGGCGTCCCGCGCCGGTCGCAGCGGCTTCACCCGGGTCGGTGACCCCTTCATCTGCCGGAACCCGTCGGGTCCGAGGTAGTCGCCGCCGGCGACGTCCGGTGCGGTCGCGGCGTAGAGCTGGGGGAGTGTGCCGTTGCGCACATCCTGCGCGACGAACCGGTCGCCGATCGCGCTGCCCGCGCGCAGCGCGCCCGCGATGAGCGGGTTGCGGTAGCTGCCGGCCATGTTCGACGTCAGGTTGGTCGCGGTGTAGCCGGGATGGGCGGCGACGCTGATCACCGGATCCCCGGTGGCGCGCAGCCGCGCGTCCAGCTCCAGCGCGAACACCTGGTTGGCGAGCTTGGCCTGGCCGTAGGCGCTGGCCGGGTCGTAACGGCGGTGCTCGAAGTTCGGGTCGTCGGCGTCGATCGTGCCCCGTGTGGCCGCGATGCTGGACACGGTGACGACGCGCGCCGGGGCCTCGGGCGTCCCGCCCCCGCGCAGCGCGGGCAGCAGCAGCCAGGTGAGTGCGGCGTGGCCGACGTGGTTGGTGCCGAACTGGGTCTCGAAGCCGTCGGTGGTCCTGCCCTTCGGCGTGGCCATCACCCCGGCGTTGTTGACCAGCAGGTGCAGCGCGTCGCCGGTGAGCTCGCGGATGCGGGCCGCCGCGGACTTGACCGAGTCGAGGCTGGCGAGGTCCAGCTCGACCAGCTCGGGAGCCGGTCCGGTCGCGGCTCGGGTGACCTCGGCGAGCGCGTCCCCGCCGCGTTCGGGCGAGCGACACGCCAGCAGCACGCGAGCGCCCTTGCCTGCCAGCACGACAGCCGTGCGGAGTCCGAGCCCGGAGTTGGCGCCGGTGACGACGACGGTGCGGCCGTGCTGGTCGGGAACGTCCGACTCCTGCCATCCACTACTAGCCATGCGCCTGACCCTACTCGTCAGTACCTTCCGGTGCGCTGTGTCCTGCATTGGTGCCGTTGTGTTCGGCATTCAGGACGTCGGGAATGCTCAACACAACGTCCTGGAGGCAGGACACGACGCCCTGGGCGCAGGACACGACGTCAGCTGGCGACGGAGAGGCGGCGGGATGCGCGGCGGCCGCGGTCCGGGACCGCGCCGAGGTGGCGGGTGAGGGCGAGGAAGGACGCGCCGATCTTGGTGATTTCGGCGGTCGGCTCGTACGGGCTGGCGAGGCCGGACGCCAGCGCGAGCATCCGCTGCTCCGCCTCGGCCGCAGGCAGCAGCGCACCGGGGTGGGTCTCGATCCCGGCGTCGAGTACCGCGCGCAGCGTGGCGTGCTCGGTCGCCGTCTGCCGCCATGCCGCCCCGACCCGGTCGGGCAGGTCGGTATCGACATCGGGGTCGTGACCGTCCTCCGGCGCGGCGGCCACCGCGCGGAGCTGTCCGCCCAGCAGCAGGATCCATCGGTAGTACAGCGCGAGCAACAGCTGCTGCTCGGTGCCGAAGAGTTCGGCGGCGCGCTCGATCTCGGCGAAGGGCAGCTGACCGTCGCCCTCGCGCGCGGCGCGGCTGATGACATCGCGCAGCACATCTCGGCGCGCGTAATAATCGTTCCAGCTCATAACTGTTCCCCAAAAGTGACGCACAGCATGGAAAGGGTCATTCTGTGACCCACCACATGACTGTGGCATTGTCAGACGGAATTGGATGTCCGGACTGCCTCGAAACTACCATGACCGGCCCGGATCCCGCCGGTATGTGAGCTGTGACGGTCGCGACAAAGCCAGGTCGACGCTGCCGGAATAGTGTTTCGCGACTATTTCCCAAAAATGTGAACGCGCGATTTACGGCAGGTTATCGTTTTCTTTTCGCCGGTGTCACGCCTTGCCGTAGACCGGCACGTGCGCGCCGCTGACGACGCCCGAATCGCCCGAACACAGAAACAGCAGCACACGCCCGATTTCGGCGGGGGAGACCCAGTTGGTGTAATCGGCGTTGGGCTGGCTCGCCCGGTTCGCCGGGGTGTCGATGACGCTCGGCAGCACCGCGTTGACGCGCACGTTGTCGCGCTTGTACTCGGCGGCCATGGCGTCCACAAGGGACAGTACGGCGGCCTTGCCGGTGATGTAGCCCGCCGCGCCGGAGAACGGCTTCAGCGCTGCCCGGCTCGACACGCACGCGATCGAGCCGCCGCCGTTCTCGATGAGATGCGGCAGCGCCGCCTGGCTGGTCAGGTACGTCGGCCGCAGGTTGAGCCGGAGCTGCTGCTCGAACTCGGCCACGTCGGTCTCGTGCACCCGCCCGCCCATCGCGAAGCCGCCGACGAGGTTCACCACTGCTCGCAGCGGCGCCTCGTCGTCGGCCGCGGCCTGCTTGGCCGCCTGCTGGGCGTCGGCGGCCTCGAACAGGTCCGCCCGCACGGTGTGCAGGTTCTCGTGCTCGGGCAGCCGGCCGAGCTCGTCCTCCGCCAGCCACGGCACGACGACGCGCCAGCCCGCGTCCAGGAACGCGGTGGTCACGCCCGTGCCGAGCCCGCCGCTGCCGCCGGTGATCAGTGCTGTCGTACCCATTGGCGCCCCCATGGTGGTCGTCAGCTTCGCGTCGGTGTGGCCTCGGCTGCCTGCTCCTCGTCCTGGCCGGGCAGCCAGCGGTCGTCGCTGACCGGCAGGTCGCCGTCGAGCGCGGCGAGCACGGCGTCCCGCGCCACCGGCAGCACCTCGGCCACCGTGACGTCCCTGCCCAGCTCGGCCGACAGCGACGTCACCCCGGCGTCGACGATGCCACAGGGCACGATCCTGCCGAACGCGCCGAGATCGGCGTTGCAGTTGATCTCGAACCCGTGCATGGTGACGCCGCGTTGCACCCGGATGCCGATCGCGGCGATCTTGCGCGCCGGTCGCATGCCGTCGGCGGGCAGCCACACGCCGCTGCGCCCGCGCACCCGGCCGGTGGTGACGCCGAACGAGGCGCAGACGTCGATCAGCCCCTCCTCGAGCCGCCGCACGAAGTCGACGACGTCGATCGGGTCGGTCAGCTTGACGATCGGGTACCCGACGAGCTGGCCGGGACCGTGCCAGGTGATCTTGCCGCCGCGGTCGACGTCGATCACCGGGGTGCCGTCGAGCGGTCGTTCGTGGGCCTCGGTGCGCTTGCCCGCCGTGTACACCGACGGGTGTTCGAGCAGCAACATGGTGTCGCGGCCGGCGCCGTCGGCCCGGGCCGACGCCAGCTCGCGCTGCCGCTCCCATGCCTCGGTGTAGTCGATGGTGCCGACGGACAGGACCTCGACCGGGTCGGTGGCCGCGCGGCAGCTGGATCGTGCGTTGCTCACGCTGCTGAGGCTACCAAGAAGACCGAAAGCAAGCGGGCTGGCACATTGGCATGACCTGCCAGTTCGGCTTGGTTTCGGTCGGATTGGTATCTACCGGCACAGTCCTCGTCGTGTCACGCCGCGTCGGCGAGCGCGGTGCCGAGGTCGGCATGCCGGAACTCGAAGCCCGCATCGGTCAGCTTCGCAGGCATCGCGCGCTGACCGGCCAGCAGCATCTCGTCGGCCGCGTCGCCGAGCACGACGCGCAGCGCGGCCCCGGGGGCGAACCACGGCGCCGGTCGGCCGACGGCCCGGCCGAGCGCGGTGGTGAACTCGCGGTTGGTGACCGGGCGCGGCGCGCACATGTTGACCGGCCCGCTCACCTCGTCATGCTCGATCAGGAACCGGATCGCCGCGACCACGTCCGGCAGCGAGATCCACGGCATGAACTGCCTGCCGTCGCCGAGCCTGCCGCCGAGGCCGAGCCGGAACTGTGGCTTGAGCAGCCGCAGCATCCCGCCCGGCCCGAGCACTGGCCCGTTGCGCAGCAGCACCACGCGCGCGCCCGCGTCTCGGGCGTGCGCGGTCGCGCCCTCCCAGTCGGCGCACACCTCGGCCAGGAACCCGGCGCCCTGGCCCGCCCGCTCGTCCACGGTGACGTCCCCGGTGTCGCCGTAGAAGTTGATGCCGGACGCGCTCAGCAGCGCGGGCACGCCGTGGCGGGCGACGGCGTCGGCGAGCACCTCGGTCGGCTCGATGCGGCTGTCTCTGATCGCCTGCTTGCGCGCGGCGCTCCAGCGGCCGATCAGGGACGAGCCGCACAGGTTGACCACGGCGTCGACGCCGTCCAGCGCCTTCGGGTCGATGCTGCCCGCGGGCGGGTTCCAGGCGAACTCGTCGGCTGTCGCCGCCGATCTGCGCACCAGCCTGCGCACCTCGTGCCCGGCCTTGGCGAGCTCGGGCACGAGCGCGCTGCCGATGAACCCGGATGCCCCCGCGATCGCGATCCGCATCTGACTACCGTGCCGCTACAGCCCGAGCTCCGACTCGAACGCGCCCTCCTGCAACCGCTGCTTGATGGTGGTCAGGAAGCGGCCCGCGTCGGCGCCGTCGACCAGCCGGTGGTCGTAGGTCAGCGCGAGATACGCCATCGACCGGATCGAAATGGTGTCGTTGCCATCGTGGTCGGTGATCACCACCGGCCGCTTCACCACCGCGCCGACGCCGAGGATGCCCGACTGCGGCTGGTTGATGATCGGCGTGTCGAACAACGCGCCGTTGCTGCCGAGGTTGGTGATGGTGAACGTGCCGCCGGACAGCTCGTCGGGCTTGATCTTGTTGGTGCGGGTGCGTTCGGCGATGTCGGCGATGCCGTGCGCCAGCCCGGCCAGGTTCAGATCACCCGCGTTGTGCAGCACCGGCGAGATCAGGCCCTTGTCGGTGTCGACGGCGATGGCGAGGTGCTCGTCGTCGAAGTAGGTGATCTGCTTGGCCTCTTCGTCGAGGTAGGCGTTGACGTTCGGGTGCTGCTTGAGCGCCTCGACGGTCGCCTTCGCGAAGAACGGCAGGAACGTCAGCTTGACGCCTTCCCGCTGCTGGAACTGCGCCTTCGCCCTGTCACGCAGCCGCGCGATCTTGGTGACGTCGACCTCGTGCACCTGGGTGAGCTGCGCCGACCCCTGCAACGACTCCTTGGTGCGCTTGGCGATGGTCAGCCGGATCCGGTTGGCGGTCTGCGTCGTGCCGCGCAGCCCGGAGGTGTCCGGAGCGCTCGGCGCTGCCTGCGATGGCGCAGCGGGCGCGGCCGGTGCCGCAGGCGCGCTCGGCTCGGCGGGCGCGCTCGGCGCCGCCTCCTCGGCAGGGGGTGCCTGCTGCGACTGCTGGGCCTCGACCGCGGCCATGACGTCCTGCTTGCGGATGCGTCCGCCGACGCCGCTGCCGTTGAGCGAGTTCAGGTCGATGTCATGCTCGGCGGCGAGCTTGCGCACCAGCGGCGTGACGTACGGCGACTTCTTGTCGCCGTCCCCGGCCGGCTCCTCCGGCGCGGCGTGCCGTGGCGGCGCCTGCTCCTGCGGGGCGGGCTGCGACTGGGCGGGCTGCGGCGGTGCCGATTGCTGCGGCGGGGCCGGCGCCTCCTCCTGCTGCGGCGCGGGAGCGGCCTGCTGCTGCGGGGCGGGCTGCTGCGGCTCGGCGGGCGCCTGCTGCGCCGATGCGTCCCCGATCAGGGCGAGCTGCCCGCCGACCTCGACGGTCTCGTCCTCGCCGACGCTCAGCTCGAGCACCGTGCCCGCCACCGGCGACGGCACCTCGGTGTCGACCTTGTCGGTCGAGATCTCCAGCAGCGGCTCGTCGACCGCGACCGTGTCGCCGACCTGCTTGAGCCACCGGGTCACGGTGCCTTCGGTGACGCTCTCACCCAGCTCGGGCAGCGTCACCGGGGTGCCGCCGCTGCTGCTGGGCTGTGGCGCGGCGGCCGGGGCCGGCTCCTGCTGCGGCGCGGGCTCAGGCTGGGCGGGGGCCTCCTGCTGCGGGGCAGGCGCCTCCTGCTGCTGCTGCGCCGGTGCCTCGACGGCGGGGGCGGCCTGCTGCGGCGCGGGCTGCTCCGCCTCGGCGCCGCCGCCGGAGCCGTCGTCGATCACGGCCAGCTCGGCGCCGACCTCGATCGTCTCGTCCTCCTTGGCGACGATCCGCGCGACCGTGCCTGCCACGGGGGACGGCACCTCGGTGTCGACCTTGTCGGTCGAGATCTCCAGTAGCGGCTCGTCGACCGCGACCGTGTCACCCTCTTGCTTCAACCACCGGGTGACGGTTCCCTCCGTGACGCTCTCACCGAGTTCCGGCAATGTGACGGAGAAGGCCATCGCTGTTGACTCCTCAAGACGTTAGGGACTGGACGGGGTTGTCGGCGGCTCGGCGTCAGCCGTGGACGTGCAGGGGTTTGCCCGCGAGCGCGAGGTGGGCCTCGCCGAGCGCCTCGGTCTGGGTCGGGTGGGCGTGGATCAGCGGCGCGACGTCCTCGGGGAAGGCTTCCCAGTTGTAGATGAGCTGGGCCTCGCCGATGAGCTCGCCGACGCGGTCGCCGACGAGGTGCAGGCCGACGACGGGGCCGTCCGGCGCCTTGACGAGCTTGATGGCCCCGGAGGTCTTGAGGATCTGGCTCTTGCCGTTGCCGCCGAGGTCGTAGGTGAAGGTGGTGACCTCGGAGCCGTACTGCTCCTTGGCCTCGTCCTCGGTCAGCCCGACCGAGGCGACCTCGGGGTGCGAGTAGGTGACGCGGGGGATGCCCGCCTCGTCGATCGGGGTCGGGTTCAGCCCCGCGATGTCCTCGGCGACGAAGATCCCCTGCGCGAAGCCGCGGTGCGCGAGCTGCAGGCCGGCCACGATGTCGCCGACCGCGTACACGCCGTCCAGGTTGGTGCGCAGCCGGTCGTCGGTGGTGACGAGCCCGCGCTCCATCTGCACCCCGGCCTCCTCGAAGCCGTGGCCCGCGGTGTTCGGGCCCCGCCCGACCGCGACGAGCAGCAGGTCGGCCTCCAGCGTCTCGCCGGACTCGAGCGACACCGCGACGCCGTTCTCGTCCTGGGTGGCGCCGGTGAACTTCACCCCGGTCTTGAACGCGATCTTGCGACGGCGGAACGCCCGCTCGAGCTGCTTGGAGGCGAACTCGTCCTCGTTGGGCACCAGCCGGGGCAGCGCCTCGACGATGGTCACGTCGGCGCCGAACGACGCCCACACGCTGGCGAACTCGACGCCGATCACGCCGCCGCCGAGCACCACGACGCGCTCGGGCACGTAGTCGAGCCCCAGCGCCTGCTCGCTGGCGATGATCCGCCCGCCCAGCTCGAGGTCGGGCAGCGTCTTGGAGTAGGAGCCGGTGGCCAGCAGCACGTGCTTGCCGATGTAGCGGGTGCCGTTGACGTCGACCGTGTTCGGCCCGACGAACGTGCCCGCGCCCTCGACCAGCGTCACCTCGTGGGCCTTCGCGAGCCCTTGCAGGCCCTTGTGCAGCCGGGAGACGATGCCGTCCTTGTACTTGTTCACCCCGGCCATGTCGATGCCCTCGAAGACCGTCTTGACCCCGAACGACTCGCCGTCGCGGGCGGAGTCGGCGACTTCGGCCGCGTGCAGCAGCGCCTTGGTCGGGATGCAGCCTCGGTGCAGGCAGGTCCCGCCCAGCTTGTCCTTTTCCACCAGGATCACGGACAATCCCAGCTCTGCTGCGCGGAACGCCGCGGCATAGCCGCCCGAACCGCCACCCAGGATCACGAGGTCGGCGGACGTCTCGGTCACGGTCTCAACTCCTGTCGTAGAGCTCGCTCGTCGGTTGTGGTTGGGCCACCGGCCAAGGGGTTCGCGGCGGCGGCCTTGACTTGCTTCACCTCATCTTGTCATCACGCCTGCCACGCTTGCGAGTTAGCCGGACTCCCGCGTCGTGCGTTACGGCACAATGATCGTGTACGACCGGATGAACAGAGGTGGTCGGAGTGGGGCTGTTCGACTCGATACGACGACGCCGCAAAGGGACGCTGCGGCAGTCGACCTCGGCCGACGTGACGCACCTCGACGAATGGGCCGGCGCGCGGCGCGGCGTCGAGGCATACGTCGAGCCGCGCACGACCGTCACCGAGACGACGGTGGTGCTCATCGCGCACGACGGCGAGTGGACCCGCCGCCGGATCGGCAGCCTCGAGGCGGCGCAGAGGTTCGGCAGCAAGAGGTCCATCCCGGTCTACGAGGTCGCGAAGGTCGGCTATCCGCAACGCATGCGCGACTACACCGAGCGCCAGAAAATCATGCAACGGCGTAAGCGCGAAGCGGGAGAAGCCTAACGCCACGCCGACCCGGGATCGGCCCCGGCATGGCTACCGCCGAGTAGCGCGAGATGCGCGTCGAGCAGCGCACGAAAGCTCGGGTGCGTCGTCGAGCCGAGCCCGGGATCGGCCTCGACGACCAGCCAGCCGTGGCGCGGCACCAGCGTGACGACGCCGTACTCGGTGCGCTCGCTGATGACCACGACCCCGTTGTCGGCGGCGTGCAGCTCGTCGGCGCGCAACAGCCGGGGGAGGACGACGTCGGCGGGCAGGCCGTCGCTCGCGGCGAGGAAGGCGCGGTAGTCGTCGGGCAGCCGGCGGCCGATACGCCGCTCGGCGGCGGCGATGGCCTCCGGCATCGCGGCCGGTTGCCGGGGCGGTGGCGGTTCGTCTGGGTCCGCGTGCCGGGCCGTCAGGATGCGTTCGACCAGCTCGGCCATCGGCACGTCCTCGGCCGGTGCCGGGTCACGCAGACGCAGCGCCGCCAGCAGCTCACCGGCCACCTCCTCGGGCCAGCCGTCGGGCACGCCGAGCGGCTCCGCGAGCGCACCCTCGGCCAGCAGCGGCGCGAGCCTGCCGCAACCCGCGAGCTGCGCCACCTTCGGCCGGGGACCCGCCTTGGCGACCCATTCCGCGAGCAGCCTGTGGACCCCGGCCATGTCTGCCGCGTCGTCGGCCCTCGCCGCGAGCCGCTTCAGCGGGTCCGGCTCCGCCGTCGCCTGCCGCACCAGCCCCTCGGCGGCGCGGGCCGCCGCCGACGAGCCGAAGTCCGGCGCGATGGGGGAGTCGGCGCGGTCGAGCCAGCGCCGATGCGTGCGTGCCTCGGCTTCGGCGTCCAACGGCGGCAGGCCCCGCGTCCACGCCGGGACGACCTGCCGCGCCGCGTGCAGCTGCGCGCAGCCGCGCGCGGTGGCGTCGTCGGCGAGCAGGTCGGTGGCGGGCAGCTCGGTCACCGCCAGCCACCGCTCGCACAGCCGGTCCGCGGCCGCCGCGCCGCCGACGCAGCTCAGCAGCAGCGCCGCGTCCCCGATGACGGCGCCGTGCGTGGCCGGAGGCCCCAGCAGCAGGTCCGCGACGCAGGCCTCGGCGTAGGCCCTCGGCTCGAACCGACGCCCCAGCTCACCGAACCCGCCCAGCATGCGGCGGCGGTCAGCCGTTCTCCGCGATGTCGGCCAGCACGGCGGCCAGCGTGCGCACCGGCACGCCGGTGCCGCCCTTGCCGGTATAGCCCCAGGGACTGTCGCTGTTGTACGACGGACCGGCGATGTCGATGTGCGCCCACGGCAGGTTCTCGGCGACGAACTCCCGCAGGAACACCCCGGCCACCAGCATCCCGCCCCAGCGGTGCCCGGTCACGTTGGCCAGGTCCGCCAGCGTCGAGTCGAGATCGCCGCGCAGCTCGTCCGGCAGCGGCATCGGCCAGCCGCCCTCGCCGGTGCGCTGCGCCAGCGTCGCGATCCGGTCGCGGAACTCGTCCGAGCCCATGATCCCCGCCGTGCGGTTGCCGAGCGCGACGACCTGCGCGCCGGTGAGCGTCGACGTCTCGATCAGGTAGTCCGGCTCGTCCTCGCAGGCGCGCACGATCGCGTCGGCCAGCACCAGCCTGCCCTCGGCGTCGGTGTTGAGCACCTCGACGGTCTTGCCGCCGTACATCCGCAGCACGTCGCCCGGCCGGTACGCGGTCGCCGACGGCATGTTCTCCGCCAGCGGCAGGTACGCGGTGACCTCGAGCGGGTAGTTCAGCTTGGCGGCCAGCACGGCGGTGGCGAGCATGGCGGCGGCCCCGGCCATGTCCGAGGTCATCTTGTCCATGTTCGCTGCGGGCTTGAGCGAGATGCCGCCGGTGTCGAAGGTGATGCCCTTGCCGACCAGCGCGACCTTGCGCGCCTTCTTGCCGCCCTTGTGCCGCACCCGCACCAGCCGCGGCGGCCGCGACGAGCCGCCGCCGACGCCGAGGACGCCGCCGTAGCCCTGGCGTTCGAGTTCCTTCTCGTCCAGCACCTCGACGTCGAGGCCGTTCTCGTTGGCCAGCGCGACCGCCCGCTCCGCGAACGACGCCGGGAACAGGTCGCTCGGCGGGGTGTTGACCAGGTCGCGGGCGATGATCACCGACTCCGCGATCGCGGTCGCCGCGGTGACGGTCTTCTGCTGCGCCTGCTGCTCGCCCGGCTCCGGGGCGACGACATCGACCTCGGCGACGGGCGTGCCGTTCCGCTCGGACTTGTACTCGGTGAAGCTGTACGCGCCGAGCGCGGTGCCCTCGACGGCGCCCTGCAGGTCGACGGCCGACAGCGTGGTGACGGCGTGGGAGACGTCGGTCAGCGCCCGGGCGGCGGCGCCGGAGGCGAGCCGCACCTGCTGCGCGCTGATCTCGCCGTCCTCGGACTTGCCGAGCCCGGCGGCGTAAACCGCCTTGGCGCCCAGCTTGCCGAACGCGGGTACCTTGACCAGCTCCTCCGCCTTGCCGGTCGCGCCGAGCGCGGTCAGCGTCTCGACGAGTGTGCCGTCGAACGCGGCGTCGACGACGTCGCTGCCCGGCGCCAGCGTCAGCGTGCCGTCCGAGTTATCGGCCTTGACCGTGCCGATGATGATGACCTCGGCCTTGCGCTTGCTGATGGCGGCATCGGTGTTGTCGATCAGTGCGAACGTGGGCACGGTCACGGTGGCTCCTCGCGCGGGTCGGGGTGAACGTGCGCCATGCTAATGAACCCGGCGGTGACGTAGCGACAACAGGTGGTGATCGATCGTGATACTCGGCGCGGGCCTGCTGATGGCGGGCGCGGCCGGGGCGGCCTTCGCCGGACCGTACTTTCCCGCCGGGATCGTCCTGGCCGCGCTGCTCGTCTGGTCCCTGCGGCGCGCAGACGCGCGTCGTGGCGACAACGCCGTCCAGCGCCACCTCTGGGCCGCCGGCCACCTCGCCCTCGGCGCGGCGTTCGCGGGCACGGCCGCCGAGTACGTGCTGCCGGAGGCGAAGGCGCTGGTCGCGGTGGCGCTGGTCGTCGTCGCCGGGCTCGCCGCGTTGCGGGTGGACGTCTCGGACACCGCGCGGTGGGTGGTCACGGCGGTGCTGTCGGTCGTGGCGGTCGGGTTCGTCGCGGTGTGCTTCGGGCTCACCCCTGTCGAGCCCGCGTCGAGCGGGCTCGCGGGGGAGCCGGTCACGGCCGGCGGGCTGGTCGCCGCGCTGCCCGGCGTGCTGCTCAGCACCGTGCTGTTCGTGGCGCTGTTCGCCCACGTCCGCCGGGGTTGGAGCATCGCGGTCGGCGTGGCGCTGGCCGTCGCGGTGTCGGCGG
The DNA here is from genome assembly GCA_009377395.1 of Actinophytocola sp. GTDB lineage: Bacteria > Actinomycetota > Actinomycetes > Mycobacteriales > Pseudonocardiaceae > Haloechinothrix_A. The sequence continues at coordinate 57,161 of WHUB01000010.1, forward strand.
GCGCGCTCTACCAGCTCGGCCCGGTGCGGCTCGGGCTGGCGAACACCTCGCTGCGCGACGCGCTCGCCGCCGCCGACGCCGGCACGCTGATGACGCTGTTCAACACCGTCGTCGTGCTCGCGACACTGCCCGCGCTGCTCGCGGTGCTGGCCTCGGCGCGACGGGAGCTGGCGCCATCGGGCGCCCCGGTCGTCGTCGCCGGGTACGGGCTCGCGGCGGTCGCCACCCTGCTCGGCCCGCCCGACACGCTGCTGCTCGCGTCCGCCGCCGCACTCAGTGCCATGCTGATCGGCTTGTTACGGAACCGACGGTGCCGTGCGAGCGTGTCAAGCGATACTGTTCCCCCATGACGAACGCTTTGCCATTTACCCATACGCCCAACACGTCCCCGGCGACCCCGGAGCGCGTTGCGGAGGTATTGGCTAACCCGGGGTTCGGCATCTACTTCACCGATCACATGGTGACCGTCGACTGGAACGCCGAGCAGGGCTGGCACGACGCCGCCGTCACGCCCTACGCCCCGTTCACCCTCGACCCGGCGACGTCCGTGCTGCACTACGGGCAGGCGATCTTCGAAGGGCTCAAGGCGTACCGGCAGCCGGACGGCTCCATCGCCGCATTCCGCCCCGACATGAACGCCGCCCGGTTCCGCACCTCGGCCAGCAGGCTGGCGATGGCCGAGCTGCCCGAGGACGTGTTCCTCGAGTCGCTGCGTGAGCTGATCGCCGTCGACGGCCGCTGGGTGCCGGGCGCCGAAGGCGCGTCGCTCTACCTGCGCCCGTTCACCATTTCCACCGAGGTCGGTCTCGGCGTGAACCGGCCGGCGGGCTCCTACCGGTACACGCTGTTCGCCTCCCCGGCCGGCTCGTACTTCGCGAGCGGCCCGAAGCCGGTGAAGCTGTGGATGTCGACCGAATACAGCAGGGCCGCGCCGGGCGGCACCGGCTACGCCAAATGCGCTGGCAACTACGCCGCCTCGTTCCTGCCGCAGGCCAAGGCCGTCGAGGAAGGCTGTGACCAGGTGGTCTACCTCGACGCGGCCAGCCACGAGTGGGTGGAGGAGCTCGGCGGCATGAACCTGTTCTTCGTGCTCGGCTCGGGCAAGGACGCGCGCCTCGTCACGCCGGAGCTGACCGGCACGCTGCTGCCGGGGGTCACCCGCGACTCGGTGATCACGCTGGCAGGCGACTTCGGCTACGACGTCGAGGAGCGCAAGTTCTCGGCGGAGGAGTGGGAGAAGACGGCCGTCTCCGGCGAGCTGACCGAGGTGTTCGCCTGCGGCACCGCCGCCGTCATCACCCCGGTCGGCCACGTCAAGCACGCTGGCGGCGAGTTCAGCATCGCGGGCGGCGAGCCCGGCGAGATCACCATGCGGCTGCGCGAGGAGCTGATGGGCATCCAGGTCGGCGCCCGCCAGGACCCGCACGGCTGGCGGTACCCGCTGTCCTGACGATCCGGTGCCCTCGCCGGGTCACTCAGCGAGGGCGCGCACCGTCGTGGTCAGCAGTGGCAGGGTCGCGACCACTCCGGCGTCGGCGGCCCCGCCGAGCCGCAGGTCCAGCAGTGGCGCGCGGTTGAGCTGTTCGAGCGCGAGCTGGTGGGCGGGTTCGGTGCTCGTGCTCGCCGCGAGCAGCCACGCCCGGGTGCCCGGGGCGAGCTCCTCGGCCAGCATCGCGGCGGTGCAGACCGTCAGCCCGCCGAGCACGACCGGGGTGCGGCGGGCCGCCGCCTGCGCGAGGAACCCCGCCAGCGCGGCGATGTCGGCGCCACCCGCGGTGCGCAGCAGCGCGAGCGGGTCGGCGAGGTGCGGCTTGGCGCGCCGCAGCGCGTCGCGCACCGCCACGGTCTTGGCCGCCCAGCCGTGGTCGTCGATGCCCGAGCCGCGTCCGACGGCCTCGACCGGCTCGGTGCCGGTCATGGCGGCGACCAGCGTCGTGGCCGGGGTGGTGCTGCCGACGCCGACTCCGGCGGCGACCAGCAGGTCCGCACCGGAGTCGATCTCGGCATCGGCCACGCTGACGCCCGCCCGGATGGCTGCCTGTGTGTCGGCCTCGGTGAGGGCGTCGGCGACGTCGATGGGCTCGCTGGCGTGCCCGAGCGACAGCTCGCCGTCGCCCTCGGTGACACCGACGTCGACGACGCGCATCCCGGCGCCGACGGCGTCCGCGACCACGGCCAGCGGCCCCGACCCGGTCGCCAGGGCGGCGGCAAGCTCCTTGGTCGTCCCGGCCTCGCGGGCGGAGACGCCCCGGGCCGCGATGCCGTGGTCGGCGGCGAACACGACGACGCGGGTGCGGGCCGGTTCGCGCGGCGGGCACTGGCCCTGGCAGCCGGCGAGCCAGGCGGCGGCCGTGGTGAGCGCGCCGAGCCCGAGCGGACCGGCGGCCGAGGTGACCGTGTTGTCGGCGCCGCCGAGCCGGAGGGTGGCGGCGTGCGCACTGCCGTCCGGCGGGCTGACCTGGGCGAAGCGGACCGTGCTGGTGTCCTCGCTCGGTTCCGTCATGAGACCTTGACCGGGTCGCCCGGCTTCACCCGTGGCTTCGGTACCCGCAACCTGCGGATCTGGCTCGCCCTGATGAAGGCGTACCAGATGATGGTGCGGTTCTTGATGTCTTCCTTCGGGAAGTTCTCCCGCGCGAGCTGAGCGATGCGCCTGCCGTTGTAGAAGCCCTCGATCACCATCGCGGCCAGCATCGCCATGGTGATCAGCGTCGCCCACCGCTGGACCTCCATGTTGGGGACGAGCAGCGAGATGAACACCAGGATCGCCAGTGGCATGAACAGCCCGAGCAGGTTGTGCCGGGCGTCGATGCAGTCGCGCACGAACGCCTTCACCGGGCCCCGGTCGCGCGGCAGCAGGTAGCGGTCGTCGCCTGCCATCATGCGCTCGCGACGCTCCCGCATCATGGCCTTGCGGTCTTCCTTGCTGGTCGGGTTGGACTTGCGGACCTCCCGGCTGCGCTTCATCGCCTCCCGCGTCGTCTTGGGCGGCGGTGCGACCGGGCCACGCCGCCTGCTCTCGGCGTCCCGCCTGCTGGGGGTGGCACGGCCCTTCTTGGGGGTGTGCGCCCGGCTCGGCGCCTCGCCGTCGACGTCGGAGGCGACGTCCTCGGTGCCGTCGTCCTCGGGTGATGAGCTGCTGTTGCGACGCAAAAACCTCACGCTGTCAGCCTATTGCACCGGGGCTGTGGCGGGTGCAACAGGTCGCGGGACCGATACGTCACAGCGTTGCCCCCATCCGCGCGTCATATGTCACCATGGATATCAGACAACTGCGTGGGAACAGACCGCGCGGCCACAGCGTTGGACACGTGCAGAACGACTACGCGCGAACCTCGATGGGAGAGCCATGACGACTGCTGAGCAGAGCGGCGCGCCGACCGAGACCGGAACGGAGACGCATGGTGTCGTGCTGACCGACACCGCCGCCGCCAAGGCCAAGGCCCTGCTCGAGCAGGAGGGCCGGGACGACATGCACCTGCGCATCGCGGTGCAGCCTGGTGGCTGTGCCGGCCTGCGCTACCAGCTGTTCTTCGACGAGCGCACGCTCGACGGTGACCTGTTCCGTGACTTCAACGGGCTGCAGGTCGCGGTGGACCGGATGAGCGCCCCGTACGTCGAAAAGGCCGTCATCGACTTCGTCGACTCGATCGAGAAGCAGGGCTTCACCATCGAGAACCCGAATGCGGGCGGCTCCTGCGCCTGCGGCGACTCCTTCAACTGACCTCGCGCACACACCGGGGCCGCGAGCCGACAGTGGCTCGCGGCTTCGGCGTGCGTTCCGGCGGTCTCAGACGTACTCGTCCAGGTCGGCGACCTGGGCCTCGCACCGCTCGTCGACCTCCCAGCGGGGTGCGGCGCGGGGCGGCACCACCGAGGGCGAGACGTCGAGCGGGCGCGGGATGTCGGCGCAGTCCTCGATGAGCTGCTGCCAGGTTTCGGGATCCTTGACTGTGCTCACGACGTCGACGGTAGGCGGCTCCGGAGGCTCCCGGTAGCCTTACCACTGGGTAGTCTCCCCATCGGGGGTATGACGTGGCGACTGGGCGGCTCCCAGTGACGTCGTGTCCCACGTTCGTGCCGCCGTGTCCTGCGCCCAGGGCGTTGTGTCCTGCGTTCCTGCCTGCGTGTTCCACGCTCACGGCAGGAACAGCATCGAGTCCCCGAACTCGTGCCACCGGTAGTCCCGCCGGATCGCCGCGTCGTAGGCGGACCCGACCAGCTCCGCGCCCGCGACGGCTTCGAGCAGCAGCAGGTGGCTGGCCTCCGGTGGATGCAGCCCGGTGATCAGGCCGGTGACCACGCGTGCGGGCCGGTCCGGGCCGAGCACGAGGTCCGTCCAGTCTCGGCCCGCCGCCACGGTGCCGTCCGAAGCGGCGGTCGTCTCCAGCGCCCGGGTAACGGTGGTGCCGACGGCGACGACCCGGCCCCCTGCCGCCGCCGTCGCCGTGACCTGCGCCGCCGTCGCGGCGGGCACGACGAACCGCTCCGGCGCCGGAGGTTCGTGCAGCTCGGGGCTCGACACCCCGGTGTGCAGCACGATCGGCACCACGGCGACGCCCTTCGCCATCAGCCGGACCACGAGGTCGGACGTGAACGGCCTGCCCGCGCTGGGCATCTCCGCGCTGCCCGGCTCGGTCGCGAACACCGTTTGGTAGTCGGTGAGCGGGTAGCGCTCGCGGACGTAGCCGTACCGGATCGGCCTGCCGAACCGCGTCAGGTAGTCGGCGAGGTCGGTGTCCGGGGTGACGGTGGCGCGCCACAGCCGGGAGCTGAGCACGTCCGGGTCGGGATAGGGCCACACCAGCCGCAGGCACCTGCCGTCCGGCAGGCCGACGACGTCCCCGGGGCCGCCGCTGAGATCGGGGCCGTGGCCGTCGGGCCTGCGCAGCTCCAGGACCCAGTCGCCGTCGTCGAGCCGGGTCGACACGTGCACCGGCACGTGCCCGCCGTCCGGGCGGGTGCCGTCGAGGGCGGCCGGCAGCGTCGCCGAGGTGTTGACCACGACGACGTCGCCCGGTCCAATGTGGTCGGTCAGGTCGCGGAAGCGGGCGTGCTCGATCGACGACGGCCGGGCGACGAGCAGCCGTACCCCGTCGCGGGCGAGGCCGCGTCGTTCCGGTGGTTCGGTGGCGTCGGCGTCCGGTGGCAGGGTGAAGCGCGTCGCCGGTGTGAACGAGACGGCCGTCATGCCGGAGCCGCCTCGGTCAGATCCGCGCCACGGTAACGGCCGCTCGGCAGGCCGGAGCTGAGCAATCGCAGCAGCGCGGGCACGACGCTGGCCGGGTCGGCGCGGTCGCTGATGTCCTCGCCGGGGAACGCCGCTTGGTGCATGGCGGTGTTCATGTCGCCGGGGTCGAACGCGTACACCCGCAGTTCCGGATGCTCGGCGCCGAGGATCGCGAACAGGTGATCCAGTGCCGCCTTCGACGGGCCGTAACCACCCCAGCATGGGTACGGTTCGACGGCGGCGTCGGACGAGATGGCGACGATCCGGCCGTCATGCGCCCGCAACTGCGGCAGCAGTAGCTGGGTGAGGGCGAGCGGTGCGAAGACGTTCACCGCGTACACCCGCTCGACGGCATCGAGGGGGTAGTCGGCCAGCGACGGCATCGGACTCGTGCCGAGCTCACTGGCGTTGTGGATCACCAGCGACGCGCCACCCGCTCGTTCTGCCGCCGCTGCCAGCGACTGGCGATGCGCGGGGTCGGTGATGTCGCCCGCCACGGCGGTCACGGATCCTGGTGGCAGGGCAGCGGTCGCGGAGGTGAGCCGGTCGGCGTCGCGCGCGTCGGTCACCACGTGCCAGCCGGTGCGGACCAGCTCGGTGACGGTGGCTAGGCCGAGGCCGCGTGAGCCTCCGGTGACGATGGCGATGGGTGTCGTGGAATCGGTCATGACCCCATCGTCAAACTTCAAGTTAACTCGAAGTCAAGTTTTTTGCGGCGGCAATGTGGAACACGGCGGCAGGAGCGCAGGACACAGCGGCAGGAACGCAGGACACGACGCAAAACCGGGGTGCCGCCTCAACACACCTCGCGGGCGTGGAGGGCCTTGACGGTGGGGGAGGTGGTGACATCGGCGGGGTTGGGATAGGTGCGCAGCACCCGATCGGCCGTGCCCGAGGTGGTCACCGTGAACCAGTAGTGCTCGTTCTTGTAGTGGTGCAGCCGGTGGTTGCGCCAGATCGCCCGGTAGATCGTCGAGCGCGGCCGGTAGTCGCTGTGGATCAGATAGTGCATCCACTCGTAGCCGATGCCGAGCACGGCTACGCCGGTCAGGAATGTCAGGCCGAGACCGAGCCGGGGGAAGGCGAGCAGCGCAATCGCCGTGTACGCGGGCAGCAGCCACAGCAGTGCCCGCCACGGGATGAACACCAGCGGCACGTCGCGCGGGTCGGCGTGGTGCTCGCGATGCTTGCGGGCGAGCAGCGAGTCGATGGTGATCTTGCTGATCCGGCGCGGCTTCCAGTGCAGCACGAACACGTGCACCAGCCACTCGAAGAACGGGAACGCCGCAATCATGATCACCGGCAGGAGGGCGTCGGTGAGCCGCCAGTCACCGACGACGACGCGTGCGGTGAGCGCGCCGATCAGCGTGGTGCCGATCAGCCACGGCGATGGGTGACGCCAGAACCCGCGCCAGGCCGCGCTCAGCGGTGTCGGTTTCCGGCGGGTTCCGGTCATGGCGGCCTCGTCCGCCCGCAGCCGCTCCTGGGCATAAGCCTCGCGGTTCATGATTCCTGCTCCAGTCGATCGAGGACGGACATCATCGCGGCGGTGGCGGGGCTCAACAGGTCGAGCGCGGCGGTGCGCGCGGCGTCGGCATCGCCCGCGACGATGGCGTCGGCGAGCGCGCGGTAGTTCTCGACGCGGCTCACCTCGGCCGCCATCGCGGTGGCCAGCGCCTCGATGGCCGGCTCGTAGGCGGCCCGGAGTCCGTTGAACATCAACCGGAACGCGATCGAGTCGGCGCCGTCGACGACGTGGTCCCAGAACGTCAACGCGTGCTGCTGCTGCGCCACGACATCGCCAGTCGCCGCGTCCAGGGCGTCGACCGCTGCCGTCAACGCGTCCGCCAGCCGGGTGCCACCGCGCTCGGCCGCCAGCATCGCGACCTTCGGGCCGACGTACAGCCGGGCCTCCAGGATGCTGCGCGCGACGGCGGGATCCGGCTGCCCGGCGGGCAGCAGTAGCCGGGGGAGCAGGTCGAGTCCGGCGTGACGGCGGTAGTCGCGGACGACGGTGCCGCCGCCCTGCCGGACCTGCACCAGGCCGGCATGCGTCATCCGCTGGATCGCCTCTCGCACCGCGGGCCGCGAGACGCCGAGCACCTCGGCGAGCCTGCGCTCGCTCGGCAGCGGCTCACCGGCCGCGAGCTCGCCGTCGATCATGTCGGCGAGCAGTTGGTCGAAGACCTCGTCGGTGACCGAGCGGCGGTCGACCCGTCGTAGCGCCATGGCCAGCACGGTAGCCAGGACAGAGGTAAGAGGTCAAGTGGTCGGACCAATTTCATGGGTAACCAGACGCCTGATCGATACGACTGCTGGATGAGGGGTCCGCTGCTCACCCAAGGAGGCCGCCATGTCGGAAGGCACAGCGCAACGCTTCAGCATCGACGATCTTCGTGCCGGATTCGACGGCACCGTGCTCACCGAGCACGACGCGGACTACGAGGCCGCCCGCGCCATCTTCAACTCGGCCATCGACGCCCGGCCACGCATCATCGCGTGCGCGACGAGCCGCGAGGACGTGCGCGCCGCGCTCGGCTACGCCCGCGCCAACGACCTCGACGTCGCGGTGCGCGGCGGCGGGCACAGCGTGGCCGGTGCGTCCGTTGTGGACGGTGGTCTCGTCATCGACATGCGTGGGCTGAACGAGGTCACCATCGATCCCGTCGCCCGCACCGCCACCGTCGGCGGCGGCACGGTGTGGGGCGAGCTGGACAAGGCCGCGCAGGAACACGGTCTCGCCACCACCGGCGGCCGGGTGTCGACGACCGGCGTCGCCGGGCTTACGCTCGGCGGCGGGTCCGGCTGGATCGAGCGCAAGTTCGGACTGGCGTGTGACAACCTGCTCGCCGTCGAGCTGATCCTCGCCGACGGCAGGGAGATCACGGCGAGCGAGACCGACAACCCGGAGCTGTTCTGGGCGCTGCACGGCGGCGGTGGCAACTTCGGTGTCGCGGTGTCGCTGACGTTCCGGCTGTATCCGATCGAGGCGTTCTCGATCGCGCTGCTGCTCTGGCCGGGCGAGAAGGGACGTGAGGTCGCGGGCGTCTACCGCGACTTCATGACCGACGCCCCGGATGAGATCGGCGGCGGCCTGCTGTACCTCACCGGGCCGCCGGAGGAGTTCGTGCCACCGGAGCTACAGGGCACGCTGTGCTGCGGCGTGCTGGTCACCGACCTCGGCGACGAGGCCGATCTCCGAAGCCGGATCGGCGCGTTGCTCGCACTGGAGCCGTCGGGCCAGGTCATCACCGACATGCCGTACGCCGACCTGCAGTGCATGCTCGACGACCCACCGGGCTTCCGGAACTATTGGTCCGCCGAGTACCTGTACGAGCTGCCGGATGAGGCGCTCGACCGGTTCTGCGACGGGGCGCAGCGCATGGTGGTGCCCTCGCCGTCGCAGCACGCGCTGCTGCCGTGGGGCGGTGCGGTGGCACGCAACGCGAACATCGGGGCCATGGCCAACCGGGACGTGTCCTGGGTGGTGCACCCGCTCGGCCTGTGGGAGGACCCGGCCGACGACGAGCGGGCGAGAGACTGGGCGCACCGGCTCGCCGACGACATGCGGCCGTGGACGACCGGTGCGCTGTACCTGAACTTTATCGGCGACGAGGGCGCGGATCGGGTCATCGCGGGCTTCGGCGAGGAGAACTACCGGCGGCTGGCGCGGGTGAAGGCGGCCTTCGACCCGGCCAACGTCTTCCGCCGCTGGCACAACGTGCTGCCCGCGGCGGAGTGACCGACCACCTCAGAGACGCACTGGGTACTGCGGCTCGGGGATGTCCGGCTTGATGCGGCCCTCGATGAAGATGCCGTGCCACAGCATGAACATCAGCAGTGCCCAGATGCGCCGGCTGTGATCCAGCGCGCCCGACTTGTGCTCGTCGAGCAGGGCGAGCACCGCCCGCTTGTCGAGCAGCTCGTCGGTGCGGGAGTCGCTGATGATGCCGCGCGCCCAGTCGTACATCTCGTCGCGCAGCCACAGCCGGATGGGCACCGGGAAGCCCAGCTTGCGGCGGTTGAGCACGTGCGGCGGCACGATCTCGGCGAGCGCCTTGCGCAGCGCGTGCTTGGTCGTCTCCGAGGTGATCTTCTCGGACAGCGGGATGTCGGCCGCCACCCGGAACACCTCGGGGTCGAGGAACGGCACCCGCAGCTCCAGCGAGTTCGCCATGGTCATCTTGTCGGCCTTGACCAGGATGTCGCCGCGTAGCCAGGTGAACAGGTCGACGTGCTGCATCCGCGCCACCGGGTCCCACCCCTGCGAGGCCGCGTACAGGCCCGCGGTGACGTCGGCGTGCCCGACGCCCTCGACGTGGCTCCGCAGCACCCGGCGGAGCTGGTCGTCGCGGAAGATGCGGGCGTTGCCGTAGTAGCGCTCCTCCAGCGGCAGCGCGCCGCGCCGCAGCAGGTCCTTGCCGCGCGTGCCCTCCGGGATCTTGGTCGACACCGTGCCGAGGAACCGCCGCAGCCCGCCGGGCATCTTCTCGAACGCGCGCAGCGAGATCGGCTCGCGGTAGATGGTGTAGCCGCCGAACAGCTCGTCGGCGCCCTCACCGGAGAGCACGGCCTTGACGTGCTTGCGGGCCTCGCGCGCGATGAACCACAGCGGGACCAGCGCCGGGTCGGCGACCGGGTCGTCCAGGTACCAGACGATCAGCGGCAGCGCGTCCATCATCTCGTCGGCGGAGACCGTGCGGACGACGTGCTTGACGCCGATCGCCGCCGCCGACTCGGCCGCGACGTCCACCTCGGAGTACCCCTCCCGCTCGAACCCGGTGGTGAAGGCGATCAGGTTGGGGTTGTGCTCCTTGGCGAGCGCGCAGGTGGCGGTCGAGTCGATTCCGCCGGACAGGAACGCGCCGACGGTGATGTCCGGGTCGGCGATCATGTGCTTGGCGACCGAGTCGCGCATGACGTCGGTGATCCGCCGGTGCAGCGCCGCAGACTCCTCGGCGCCCGCCACCTGCCGGGCGGTGAACTCGGGGACGAAGTACCGCGTGATCTCCACCTCACCGCCGGGGGCGGCGGTGAAGCGGCAGCCCGACTCGATCCGGCGCACGTCGGAGTGCAGCGTCTCGGGCTCCGGCACGTATTGCAGCGTCAGGTAGTGCTGCAACGCGGTCTTGTCGAGCGTGTCGCCGGTGCCGAGGGCGGCGGACAGCTCGAGCAGGCTCTTCTTCTCGCTCGAGAACGCCACCCCACCCGGCCCGGTCGCGTAGAACAGCGGCTTGATGCCGAACGGGTCCCGCGCGCCGAAGACGACCTTGCGCTCGGCGTCCCAGATCATGAACGCGAACATGCCGCGCAGCTCGGACACGGCGGCCTCGCCGAGGTAGTGGTAGGCGGCCAGGATGGCCTCGCCGTCACCCTCGGTGTTGAACGTCGCGCCATGCTCGGCGGCGAGCCGTTCCCGCAGCTCACGGTAGTTGTAGATCTCGCCGTTGAAGTTCATGGTGTAGCGTTGCGGCGACTCCGGCGGGCCCCAGGTCAGCGGCTGGTGCGAGTGCTCGACGTCGATGAACGCCAGCCGGTTGAAGCCGAACACGACCTCGGCGTCGGCCCAGGTGTCGCTCTCGTCGGGGCCGCGGTGGCGCTGGCAGTGCAACGCCGCCTGGACGGCGGGCCGCGCCGCCGCGGCATCGCCTTCGCTGGCGCAGATCAGTCCGAGCAGGCCACACACGTGCTGCAACACCTCATCGCTGTGCCGATTCCTCCGGTGAGGCACCAGTATGCCCGCATGTCGAACGTGAGCCGTGCCGCCCCGCCGCGCTCAGCGCCGGTTCGTTCGGTTAGGCTCCGCTCGACGTACAACGCGTCGTGAGGACACAGTCGAGGAGGCGTGACGCAGTGGGTCGGATGAGGCATGTCCCGGCATCACGGTGGTCGAGAGCGGGCAAGGTTGCCGCACTGGCCGGGGCTGTCGCCGTCACCGGGAGCGGCTGCTCGGTGCACGAGGTGCTCCGGTTCGGCTGGCCGGTCGGGGTCACCCCGGAAGCCGAGCAGATGCGGGAGCTGTGGACCTGGACCGTGCTCGCGGCGCTCGCGGTCGGCGTGCTGGTGTGGGGCCTGATCTTCTGGTCGGTGGCCTTCCACCGCAAGAAAAAGGACGACGACGAGCTGCCCCGGCAGTTCCAGTACAACGTGCCGCTCGAGCTGTTCGCCGTCGTGCTGCCGACGATCATGGTCTGCGTACTCTTCTTCTTCACCGCGACCACCGAGGTCAGCGTGCTCGCCGAGGAGGAGAACCCCGACGTCACCGTCGACGTGACCGCGTTCCAGTGGAACTGGGAGTTCCAGTACCCCGAGGAGAAGGCGCCCGGCGGCGAGCCGGTCAGCACGGTCGGCAGCTCGACCGAGATCCCGTTGCTGGTACTGCCCACCGACCGGAGCATCGAGTTCACACTGAAGGCCACCGACGTCATCCACTCGTTCTGGGTGCCGGAGCTGCTGTTCAAGCGCGACGTGATGCCGCGCCCGAAGAAGAACAACCAGGACAACACCTTCCAGGTCAGCAGCATCGACCGGGAGGGCGCCTTCGTCGGCCGGTGCGCCGAGCTGTGCGGCACCTACCACTCGGCGATGAACTTCGAGGTCAGGGCCATCTCGCCGGACAAGTACGAGGAGTACATCGAGCTGCGGAAGCAGATCAACCCGGACACCGGAGCGCTGTACACGCCGTCCGAGGCGCTGGCCAAGATGGACTGCGGCCGGCTGTGCACGCCCTACGCGGTCACGACCCGGCCGTTCGTCACCGACCGCACGGCCGGGTCGGCGGTGGGGTGACCGGGTGGCGATCCGCACTGAACCACGAGCAGCAACGCAAGCACTCACAGGCGAGAGGGTGACGGCCAGATGAAGGTCGAAGCGAGGATTTTCGAGATCGTCACGATCTTCGCGTTCTTCATCGCCATCGTGTACGCCGTGCTGACCGGCGTGATGACCCGCGACGGCGTCGAGCCGGTCGGCACGGTCGCGCTCATCCTGACCGGCGGCCTCGCGCTGCTCGCAGGAAGCTACTTCCGGTTCATCGCCCGTCGTATCGAGCTCCGGCCCGAGGACCACGACGACGCCGAGGTCAGCGACGGCGCCGGTGAGCTGGGTTTCTTCAGCCCCGGCAGTTACTGGCCGGTCGCGCTCGCGGGCGCGGCGGCGCTCGCGGGTATCGCGCTGGCGTACTTCCAGATCTGGCTGCTGCTCATCGCGATCGGCGCGCTGCTGATCACCGTCGGCGGCCTGGTGTTCGAGTATCACCGCGGCCGCGCGGAAACCGGCCCCGCCGACTGACGCCTTGTCTTCCATCGCAGCGCCCGCCCCGGCTACTACGCCAGGGAGGCTGAGATGCGGGCCCAGTTCTCCAGCAGATTCGCCGCCTTGCCGGAGTCGAGGGCTTCCGCGGCGGTGGTCATGCCGGCGCGCAGATCGTCGTCGAGCGCGCCGGAGAAGCCCCGGAACGATGCGATCGCGGCACCGGCGTTGAGCACGACGGCGTCGCGCACCGGGCCGCGCTTGCCCGCCACCAGATCTCGCACCACGGCGGCATTGATCTCAGCGGAGCCGCCCTTCAGGTCCGACACCGACGCCAGCGGAATGCCCAGCGCGGCAGGATCGACCGACTCCCGCTGAGCCTCACCACCGCTGACCCGCCACACCGTGCTCGTCGTCGTCGTGGTCAGCTCGTCGAGCCCGTCATCGCCCCGGACGACGAGCACGCTGGCGCCCCGGCCCGCGAACACCCGCGCCAGCACCTCCAGCTTCTCCGCGTAGGCGCAGCCGACCAGCCCGGCGCTCGGCTGCGCCGGGTTGGTCAACGGGCCGAGCAGGTTGAACGTCGTCGGGATGCCCAGCTCCTTGCGGGTCGGACCGGCGTGGCGCAGCGCGGGATGGAACGTCGGCGCGAAACAGAACCCGATGCCGACCTCGGCGACGCAGGAGCGCACCGCCTCCGGTGAGAGATTCACCACGATTCCGAGCGCCTCCAGCACATCCGCCGCCCCACAGGCCGACGACGCCGCGCGGTTGCCATGCTTGACGACGGGCACCCCGGCCGCCGCCGTGACGATCGCGCTCATCGTCGAGACGTTGACCGAGCCGGACCGGTCGCCGCCGGTGCCGACGATGTCCACCGCGGTGCCCGGCACCTCGACCCGGTGTGCGTGGGCGAGCATGGTGTCGGCCAGCCCGATCACCTCGCTCGGCGTCTCACCCTTGGCCCGCAGCGCCACGGCGAAGCCCGCGATCTGCGACGGCGTCGCCTCACCCGACATGACCTGCGCCATGGCCCAAGCGGTGTCCTCGGCCGTGAGGTCGGCGCCCGCTATGAGCCGGTCGAGCAGCGCGGGCCAGGTGTGGGTGCTCACGGGTCCTCCTACCGGGATGTGGTGACCGGCAGCCGGCTGCGCAGCACGTCGGCGACGGTCTCGGCGGCGGCGATCGGGTCGAGCGGGTGCACCAGCACCGCGTCGGCCTGCGACCAGGTCGCCAGCCACTTGTCGTCGGCGCGTCGCACCGAGACGACGATGGGCGGGCAGTCGGCGAGCTCGTTCTTGAGCTGCCGCGCCAGGCCCATGCCGCCGGTCGGCTGCGCCTCGCCGTCGAAGATCGCCAGGTCGACCGTGCCGGAGTCCATCTCGGCGAGCACATCGGCCACGGTCTCGACCTCGACGTAGTAGACCCGGCCGATGTCGGCAGCCGGCCTGCGGCCGATCGCTGTGATGATCGACTCACGAACGTCGGCGCGGTGACTGAGCACCAGGATCTTCAACGGCTCACTGCTCATGGCGGGATGGCCCTCCGTCTTCTCACCCAGTCACGCTGGTCTTGGCTGCCGGTGCCGACTCTATCTGGAAGCTGGTTTGCCGAGGTAGCGGCCAGCGGTAGCGGGTGGGTGATCACGGCTGCCCAGACCCGGGGGCGCGGCACGGAGGGTGAGAAGACATAATGCGAGACGTGACTACGGCAGCGCCCACGATCAGCCAGCGCGTGCACTCGCTGAACCGCCCCAACATGGTCAGCGTCGGCACGATCGTCTGGCTGTCCAGCGAACTGATGTTCTTCGCTGGACTCTTCGCGATGTTCTTCACGGTCAAGGCTCAGAACGACGATCCGCACTGGCCGCCGATCAACGATGCCACCGGGCACCCGATCCATCTGGATATCCCGTACGCATTGCCCTTCACGATCATCCTGGTGGCCTCGTCGTTCACGTGCCAGCTCGGCGTGTTCGCCGCCGAGCGCGGCGACGTGTTCGGGCTGCGACGGTGGTACATCCTGACGTTCATCATGGGCGCGATCTTCGTCGGTGGTCAGGGCTATGAGTACGTCAGCCTGATCCACGAGGGCATCACCATCCCGTCCGACCCGTTCGGCACCGTGTTCTACCTCACGACGGGTTTCCACGGGCTGCACGTGATCGGTGGACTCATCGCGTTCGTGTTCCTGCTCATGCGCACCAAGATGAGCAAGTTCACGCCTGCCCAGGCGACGTCGGCCATCGTGGTCTCCTACTACTGGCACTTCGTCGACATCGTCTGGATCGGGCTGTTCGCGGTCATCTACATCGTGCCGTGACGGCGAAGCAGACCAGACAGCGTGTGATCCCCTCGAACTGACAGCAAGGTTGCCGCAAGACATGATCCCTACGAAGCTCCGAGCCCGTTCTGGCAGCAAGGCCCGGCGGCGCATAGCCAGCCTGCTCGCGCTCGGCATCGCATTGATGGCCGCCGGTGGCCTTTACTCCCTCTTCGCGCCGGAACTACAGACTGCGCGCGCCCAGGGGGACGCAGCGCTGCTGCAGCAGGGTGCCGAGATCTACAACAACACGTGCATCTCGTGTCACGGCGAGAACCTCGAGGGCGTCTCCGGCCGCGGGCCGAGCCTGATCGGCGTCGGCGAGGCCGCGGTGTACTTCCAGACGTCGACGGGCAGGATGCCGATGGCGCGGCAGGAGGCACAGGCATCCCGCAAGCCGCCGAAGTTCAGCCCGCGGGAGATCGACGCGATCGGTGCGTATGTGCAGGCGCACGGCGGCGGGCACACGATGCCCGCCGAGTCCGGCGAGGAGTTGCTCGGCAGCGACCCGGCCCGGGGCGCCGAGCTGTTCCGGCTCAACTGCGCGTCGTGTCACAACTTCACCGGCAAGGGCGGCGCGTTGTCTTCCGGCATGTACGCGCCATCGGTCGCGCCGGCCACCGAGGATCAGATGTACGCCGCGATGCTGACGGGACCGCAGAACATGCCGAAGTTCTCCGACCGGCAGCTCACCCCGGAGGAGAAGCAGGACATCATCGCGTACGTCAAGTCGGTCTCCGAGGGCCAGAACGCCCCGGGTGGCAACTCGCTCGGCGGCTGGGGGCCCGCGTCCGAGGGAATCATCGCGTGGATCGTCGGCATCGGCGCCATTGTCGGCGTGACGTTGTGGATTGGATCGAGGGCTGGGCATGAGTAGCGGAAACGAGCAGCAGCTTCCCACCAAGGCGGAGCTGGCCGAGATGGACCGCGACCAGCTGGTCGCGCTCGGCGGGCAGCTCGACGGGGTCGAGCTTGCCGAGTACCCGGATCCGTGGCCGGTCAAGGGCACCCGTGCCGAGAAGCGTGCCGAGCGCGCCATCGCGTTGTGGTTCACCCTCGCCGGGTTCTCCGGCCTCGCGTTCCTGATCGTCATGATCTGGTGGCCCTGGCAGTACCAGCCACCGGGGGAGAGCACGGCGCACTTCTGGTACAGCCTCTACACCCCGATGCTGGGCGTCACGCTCGGTGTATCGATCCTGGCGTTCGCGTTCGGCATCGTGCTCTACACGAAGAAGTTCATCCCGCACGAGGTCGCGGTGCAGCAGCGCGACGACAACATGGGCGCGGGCTCGGCTCAGGTGCACCGGGAGACGTTCGCGGCGCACCTCGCCGACGCGGGCAACCGCAGCACCTTCGCGCGCCGGTCGGCGATCAAGCGCAGCGCCGGGTTCGGTGTCGGCATGCTCGGCCTCGGCGCCGCGGTCCTGCCGCTGGTGGGCTTCATCAAGAACCCGCATGCGAACGACGCGAGCGAGGACAGCCTCTACCACACCGGCTGGAAGCCGGAGCATCCCGGCGAGAAGGTCTTCATTCGCAGGAACACCGGTGACCCGCATGAGGTCGTGCTGGTCCGTCCGGAGGACCTCGAGGCCGGCGCGATGGAGACGGTGTTCCCGTTCAAGGAAAGCGAACGGCACGACGAAGAGGCGCTGATCGAGGCGTTCATCCGGGTCGACAACCCGGTCATGCTGATCCGGCTCCGCCCGGAGGACGCCGCGAAGGTCGTCAAGCGCGAGGGTCAGGAGAGCTTCAACTACGGCGACTTCTACGCGTACTCCAAGATCTGCACGCACGTGGGATGCCCGGCGTCGCTGTACGAGCAGCGGACGCAGCGGGTCCTGTGCCCGTGCCATCAGTCGCAGTTCGACCTGTTGCAGTACGCGAAACCGATTTTCGGTCCTGCGACACGGGCCTTGCCGCAATTGCCTATTACAGTGGATCCTGAGACCGGCCACCTCATCGCGAAGCACGACTTCATCGAGCCGATCGGTCCGGCATTCTGGGAGCGTAAGTCATGAGCGAGCTGACAACGCCGACGAAGGGCGATCCGGCGCTGCTGAAGATCGCGGGCCAGCAGGCCGACGAGGCCGACAAGCGCTACCACGCCGCCAAGGGCCTGCGGCACCAGATGAACAAGGTCTTCCCGACGCACTGGTCGTTCCTGCTCGGTGAGGTCGCGCTCTACAGCTTCATCGTCCTGATCCTGTCCGGCGTGTATCTGACGCTGTTCTTCGACCCCTCGATGGAGGAGGTCACCTACCACGGCGTCTACCAGAACCTGCAGGGCGTCGAGATGTCCCGGGCGTTCGAGAGCACGCTGGAGATCTCGTTCGAGGTCAGGGGCGGGCTGTTCATCCGGCAGATCCACCATTGGGCCGCGTTGATCTTCGTCGCCGCGATGGCGGTGCACATGATGCGGGTGTTCTTCACCGGCGCGTTCCGCAGGCCGCGTGAGGCCAACTGGGTCATCGGCGCGCTGCTGCTGATCCTGGGCATGTTCGAGGGCTTCTTCGGCTACTCGCTGCCGGACGACTTGCTCTCCGGTACCGGTGTCCGCGCCACGTTGTCGGGTATCACGCTGTCGGTGCCGGTGATGGGGACCTGGACGCACTGGGCGTTGTTCGGTGGGGAGTTCCCCGGCGATGTGATCGTTCCGAGGATGTACGCGCTGCACATTCTGCTCCTGCCCGGGATCATGCTCGCGCTGGTCGCGGCGCACCTGGGGCTCGTCTGGTACCAGAAGCACACCCAGTTCCCCGGCGTGCGACGCAAGGAGACCAACGTCGTCGGCGTCCGGATCATGCCGGTGTTCGCGCTCAAGGGCGGCGCGTTCTTCGCCGTCGTCACCGGCGTGACCGTGCTGATGTCGGGGCTGTTCCAGATCAACCCGATCTGGAACATCGGCCCGTACGTGCCCTCGATGGTGTCGGCGGGTTCGCAGCCTGACTGGTACCTGGCCTGGGCGGACGGCATTCTGCGGATCTGGCCACCCTGGGAGCTCTATCTCGGCAACTACACGGTGCCGCCGGTGTTCTTCGCCGGTGGGGTGATGCTGCCGCTGATGTTCACGCTGCTGATCGCGTATCCGTTCCTCGAACGCAAGTTGTCCGGCGACACCGCGCATCACAACCTGTTGCAACGGCCGAGGGATGTGCCGGTCAGGACCGGTATCGGCGTCATGGCGATCGTGTTCGTCTCGGTGCTCGAGCTGTCCGGATTCAACGACATCATCGCGTTCATGTTCGACATCTCGCTGAACGCGACGACCTGGGCCGGCCGGATCGGGCTACTCGTGTTACCGCCGATCGCCTACTACTTCACGTACCGGATCTGTCTCGGCCTGCAACGGGCCGACCGTGAGGTGCTCGAGCACGGCGTCGAGACCGGCATCATCAAGCGGCTGCCACACGGTGAGTTCATCGAGGTGCACCAGCCGCTCGGGCCGGTCGACGATCACGGCCACCCGGTGCCGCTGGAGTACCAGGGTGCTCCGGTGCCGAAGAAGATGAACGAGCTCGGCTCCGCGGGCAGCCCGGTATCCGGGTCATGGCTGACACCGGACCCGCCCGAGGAGACGGCGGCGCTGGCGCGTGCCCACGCCACCCAGCACGGCACGGGTAACGGCGCTGGTGGCAACGGCGAGATCAAGCCCGGCGGCGAGGCCGGGGCCCGCGAGATCGAGGAGGGCCACGAGGACGAGGCCCGAGCGGGCAGCCGCGAACACTGACACAAGCAGCACGACGGGCGGGTGGAGACCACGGCGTCTCCGCCCGCCCGTTTTCGTGTCGTGTCAGGTGTTTCGGGCGATCGAGTGGCAGACTGGCGGCGTGATGACAGCGCTTCCAGACCCCTCGCCGGATCGGTTACTGACCGTCGCGGAGTACGCGGAGCTCGGTGAACCGGCCTTCGGCTACACCGAACTAGTGGAAGGCCGCTTGTTGATGTCGCCGAGCCCGACCCCGAGACACAACATCGCGTCGGGGGAGCTGTACGTCCAGCTCAGGCCACAGCTTCCGGGTGGTCTGGCCGTGGTTCAGGACGTGGACGTCGATCTAGGTCTGGTGCCGCCCAATTCTCCTGGCTTCTCTCGCCGTCCCGATCTGGTCGTCGTAGACAGCGCGGCGGTCGACCGGATCAGCGAGGAGGGTGGCATGCTGCGAGCCGCCGAGGTAGCCGTGGTCATCGAGATCGTCTCGCCCAGCGCCCACCGCATCGACTACAAGCACAAGCACGGTGAGTACGCCGACGCGGGAATTCCGCACTACTGGATCGTCGACCTCAGCGAGCCGGTTTCGCTGGTGGCTTCTCACCTCGCCAGCGAGTTCGGCTATGCGGACGCGTCGGCTGTCACCGAGACGTTCGCGACCAGCGTCCCCTTCGACGTCCGGCTCGACCTGACCCAGCTCACCTGAGAGGGATGTCAGGACGCGGTTTCCAGCGCTCGGGCCGCCGACACCCGCTCCAGCCAGTCGCCCCAGCCCCCGGCCGCGTGCGCCGGTTCGGCCCACGGGCGGGTGGTGCGCACGATCCGTACCCCCGGCCGATGCAGCCAGCGCAGCAGCACCGACACCTCCTCGGGCGCGCCGCCGCGCAGCGGACCGTCCCCGGCGATCACCGTCTCCGCGCTGGCGGCCAGCGCGTCCACGACCGGCATCGGCGCCACGCCGTGCCGCGCGACACCGGCCGACGCGAGCCTGCCGTGCCTGATCACCGCGAACTCCCAGCCGCCATGGCCGTCGGGCGCGGCCGCGATCAGCTCCTCGATCGCCGCCAGCGCCGCCATCGAATGCGCGGACGCGACGCTGCGCACCAGCGCGGCCAGCTCGTCCCGCCGCGTCGCCGCCAGCTCGAAACGCTCACCGCCGGCCAGCGTGTCCACCTCGGCCGCCGCGGAGCGCAGCAGACCGCCGTCGGTGCCCGCGATCAGCGCCGTTACCCGATCCACCAGCGGCGCGTACTCCTCTGTGGACTGCCGCCCGGCGCACGGCGCCCCGCAGCGGCCGAGCTCCGCCAGCGCGCACGGCGACCCACGCTGCCCGGTGGCGGGAATCCGGTCGGTGCAGGACCGCAGCCCCGCCGCCGAGGCCAGCGATGCGGCGGCGTCACCGGCGGCCCGGCGGGAGCGGAACGGCCCCAGCGCGCCGTCTCTCGGCGTGCGCACCACCGACAGCCGGGGAAACGGCTCGTCGGTCAGCGCGACCCACCAGAACTTGCCGGGATTGCGCGACCGCCGGTTGTACGCCGGCTTGTGCGCCGACAGCAGCCGCAGCTCCCTGACCTGCGCCTCGAGCGCGTGCGCGCATTCGATGCCGTCGACCCGTTCGGCGAGCGCGACCATCTCCCTGATCCGGCCCCTGCTCTCCGAGCCGGTGAAGTACTGCCGCACCCGGCGGCGCAGGTCGGACGCGGTGCCTACGTAGAGCACCTCGGCGTTCGGCCCCAGGAACAGGTACACCCCCGGCGCCTCGGGCAGATGCGCCGCCATGCCGCGCTTGCGCCGCTGCGCCGGAGTGACCTCGGGCAGGTAGTCGAGCAGCTCCTCCAGTGACTGCACGCCGACCACGCCGACCCGCTCCAGCAGGGCGTGCAGCACGTCAACGGTGGCCTTCGCGTCGTCGAGCGCGCGGTGGGTCGGCATGGTGGTCGCTCCGAAAAGCTCCGCCAGCGCCGACAATCGGCAGCTCGGTGTGTCCTGCCTGCTCAGCACCCGGCGGGCGAGCCGGACCGTGCAGACGACGCTCTGTTTCGGCCACCGGTAGCCGAGACCGGCGCAAGCGGCCCGCAGGAACCCGGTGTCGAACGGCGCGTTGTGCGCGACGAGCACCGCGCCCGCGGCGAACTCGAGGAAGGCGGGCAGCACCTCGTCCAGCTTCGGCGCGTCCGACACCATCGCCTGCGTGATCCCGGTCAGCGACACGATCTGTGGCGGGATGGCCTTGCCGGGGTCGATCAGGGTGGCGAACTCGCCGATCACCTCGCCGCCGCGGACCTTCACCGCCCCGATCTCGGTGATGCCGTCCGACTCCGTGCTGCCGCCGGTGGTCTCCAGGTCGAACACGACGAAGGTCGTCTCGCGCAACGGGGTGCCGAGTTCGTCGAAGGCCAGCTGGACGCTCACGGCTGGCACTGTAAGCAGCCGGACCGACAGTATGTTCGAACGCGAGCTTCGGCGTGTCGCCGTCGTTCGGTGTGTCGTGACTCACGTCGGGCAGACACCGCGCCGGTTAGGCTGGGCCGATGCCAGCCGACGCCGACGACCCCGGACAGGCCGCTTTTCGAGGCGTGCCATCGGACTGGGGCGCGCTGCCGGAGCCGCTGCGCGGCAGACTGGTCGAGCTGGCCGCCGCCGCCCTCGGCGAGCTGAGCGAGACCGACGTGCCGAAGCGGCTGCGACCCGTCGTCCGGTTCGCCCCCGCCAAGCGCGGCAGGGTCGCCGCCGCGCCGCTGCTGGCCTCGCTGCGCGAGTCGCGGCCATTCCGCACCGCCGTCGTCACCTGGGCGCGCGCCAACCGGCCCGACGCGCTGGACACAGCTGCGGCCGACCCGGTCACCGCGGCAGCGGCCGCCGTGCTGCTCGACGCCGACGAGGCGGGCGAGCTGCTCGCGACCGTCGCCGAACGCGCCGAGCAGGCCAGCCTGCGGACGCAGCGCGACGCCGCCCTCGCCCGCATCGAGCGGCTCGAAGGGGAACTCGACCAGGTGCGCGAGGAGCTCAAGGCTGAGCAGGAGGCCACCCAGCAGGCCTGGGCGGACCGCTCCGAGGAGCTGGAGCGGCTGCGGGAACGACTGCGGCAGCGCGGTGTCGAGCTCCGGAAGCTGCGCGACGCCGAGCGCTCGGCACGGCAGCAGCTCGCGGGCGAGGGCTCGAAGGTGGCGGCCGAACGGGACGAGCTGGCCGAGCAACTCGCCAGGCAGCGCAGGCGTGCCGACGCGGAGCGGGCCCGCGCCGAGCGCGCCGAGGCCGACGCCGAACGCGCCCGCCAGTCCGCCCGCGAGGCCCGGCAGGCGGACGAGGTCCGGCTCGCACTGCTGCTCGACACCCTCGACGGCGCCGTGAGCGGACTGCGCGCCGAGCTGAACGTCACCGGCCCCACCACCGGCTATGGGCAGCGCCCGGCCGACACCGTCGACAACGCGACCGTGCTGCGGCGGTCGGGTGGCGCGGTGGCCGACGTCGCCGCGCTCGACCGGCTGCTGGCGCTGGCAGGCGCGCACCTGATCGTCGACGGCTACAACGTCACCAAGACCGGCTACCCGGAGCTGGTGCTGGCCGAGCAGCGGGAGCGGCTGGTCCGTCAGCTCGCCACACTCGCGGCACGGACGTCGGCCGAGATAACCGTGGTGTTCGACGGGGCGGGCGTCGTCGCCGTCCCCGTGACGACGGTGCGCGGCGTCCGGGTGCTGTTCAGCGCCGACGGCGTCCCCGCCGACGACGTCATCACCGGCATGGTCGAGCGCGAACCGAAGGGGCGGCCGCTGGTCGTCGCGACGGCCGACCGCGAGATCATCACCGCCGTCGGCGAGCGAGACGCGTTCGCCGTCGCGCCCACCGTCCTGCTGGACCAGCTCGGCCGGGTGTAGCGCCGTGGCGCCCAACCGCGATCAGATCGATACAGCGCCGAGGCGTCACGTTTCGGCCGTGATCGAGTTATCTGTGGCAGAGCAGGTTCACCGGCGGCTTGAATGGGACAGGAGGCGTTGATGGGGCGATGGCCGCGACGAGCGAGCCAGGCGAGGTGGCACGGAGCCGCGCGGGCGGTCGTGGCCGTGCTCGTGCTGAGCGTGCTGCCCGTTCCCGTCGCCATGGCGCAGGACGACTCGCCGAGCCGGCCGGACGACCCGCGCATGGAGGCCGGGGTCGCGCCGGGGTCCGGGGTGCCCGACCCGAGGCCGGGAGAGGCCTTCGCCGACAGCAAGATGGCGAACCTGCAGCAGACCGCCAACGAGGTGCAGCGCGAGCTGAGCAGGCTGGCCGAGCGGATCTCGGTGGCGCGGGACCGGGTGCGGGCAGCACGGCACGAGCTGAGCGTCGCCAGCGAGAAGCGAGAGCGGGCCGAGCGGTCCCTCGCCGTGCTGCGCGACGACATCGACGAGCTGTCCCGGTCGGCCTACATGGCGATGGGACGTCCTGACCAGCTCAGCGTGCTGCTGTCGGCGTCGGGACCGCAGGACTTCCTGGCGGGCAGCTCCTACGTGAGCTACCTGCGTGCTGGGCAGGACAGGAAGCTGAGCCGGGCGCTCGACCGGCTGCACCGCGCTGAAGCGACCGAGCAGGCGGCGCTGCGGCTGAAGCGTGCGGCGGCCAGTCGACAGAACGATCTGCTGCAGCGCAGCGACGACGCCACCAACCGCGCCGACGCCATCTCGAGCGAGCTACGCGGTCCGATCGCGACGGCCAGCGCCGCCGTCGCCGCGCAGCAGGCGGAGCAGCGCGAGCGCAACCGCAAGACCAATCAGAACTGGCAGAAGTATCTCGACCGGCTGGACGCCGCCGGGATCACGCCGCCGCCCGCGTCCGAGCTACGCGATCCCGCCACGCTGCCGCCCGGTCTCGATCCGCTGCCGGGAGCGGACGGCGCTCCGCAGCGTGGCGTCGCGCAGGTGAGCGGCCCGGCGACGAACGGCGACCGGCTGCTCGTGCTGCCACGGGAGACCATCGACGCCGTCAGCGACGCCATCGACGCGCTCGGCAAGCCGTACGTGCCTCGCACGCACGGGACCGGGCCGACGTCGTACTCCTGCGACGGGCTCGTCGACTCCGTCTACTCCGACGCCGGACTGGCGCAGCCCCGCCGCGCCGCGACGCAGTACGCCGTCGGCAGGCGGGTGGCGCCGAGCGACGTCCAGCCGGGCGACCTCGTGTTCGCCGGACCCGACAAGTACGGGGTGCAGCACGTCGGCATCGCGCTCGACGAGCAGACCATGCTCGCCGCCGACGGCAGGCTGGCGACGGTGGCCGTCACCGACATGCCCGGCGAGGGAACGCTGCTCGGCGTCACCCGCCCCGCGCTCGGCGCGGGGGAGAAGCGCCCCGTGCCGACGCGGGACGACGGCGAGCTGACCTGGCGCTGCGGCGGCGTCGAACTGCCGCTGAGCGGCGTCGGCAGCCACCCCGGCGCCACCGGCGCCTGGGGCGGCTACCCGAACGGCCTGATCCCGTCGTCGGCGCTCTGCGGCATCGGGATCTCCGGCCACGCGCTGCGCTGCGACGCCGCGCAGGCGTTCGTCGCGATGTCGCGGGCCTACGCCGCCAGCACCGGCACCGGGCTGTGCGTGACCGACTCGTACCGCTCCTTCACCGCGCAGGTCGAGCTGTACCGCGAGAAGCCGTCGCTGGCCGCCGTGCCCGGCACCAGCAACCACGGCTGGGGCATCGCGCTCGACATGTGCGGCGGCATCGAGTCGTTCGGGACCCCGGCGTATCGCTGGATGGAGCTGAACGCGCCCGCGTTCGGCTGGATCCACCCGTACTGGGCGCGGCAGGGCGGCGGCCGGGAAGAGCCGTGGCACTGGGAGTACGTCGGCTGACCGCGGCTGCGACCCGACAACTGGCGCAGGTCCCAGAGCTGGGAGTCCAAATCCCGATTCTGTCGGTGGTTGTCCTTACGGTGATCACGAATGCGTCGCCTGATGTGAAAGGGCCAGCCATGACGGACTCGAAGACCGACCCGATGCTCATCGACTGCGATCGGTGTGCCGCCCCGCCGTCCGCGTGCTCCGACTGCGTCGTCAGCGTGCTGCTCGGCCCGCCACCGCAGCTCGAGTGGGACGAGACGGAACGCCGCGCCATCGACGCGCTCGCGGACGGTGGGGTGCTGCCCCGGCTGCGGCTCGTCGAGACACGGGCCTCCTGACCGGCGTCGTGCACTCATGTAACGGAGAGTGGTGTTGTCGGCGAACGGTCAATGCGATCGCTAAGCGGTCGGGTGAACGGTAGAAGCGCTGGTATTGCACTTGTCACAGAACGCTAATCGGCGCTGGTCCAGGTGGGTTTCGCCGTTTGCTCTGCTCCAATCGGCGCAGTAATGGTGGACGAGACAGGCGCTCTTTCGTAACCTGGCCGAGACCTCGCGGCCAGCAGTCGCCACCACAGGAGGCGGCACCGTGGGGTTGTCGCACGGCGCAGCTCGACCCCAGAGCTGCACCCGGGCTCGCCGCGGCACCGCATGACCGATGCGGGGTCGCCAGGACACGACGAATCCAGTGTCTTGCGGTGGAGCACGCCGACGGCCGGTGTGGAGAGATCCGCAGCGGCCAGGCCGGTAGGAGGGCCCCCGACCTCGTACCCGGTCCGGCTCCCGGGGTGCGGCCGACAATGAAGGAGAAGCGCGCGACGTGAAGTCGCTTCGACTGAAGCGCTGGATGTCGGGCGCACTGGCCATCGCCGCGATCGCGGCGGTCATGAGTTTCAGTGCCCCTGCAGGCGCAACCCCGGTGACCCCCGACAACGCATCCGAAGCTCTCAAGCAGTACAACGCGCTCAAGCACAAGGCGGAACAGCTCAACGAGAAGTTCCTCCAGGCGCAGGACGCGCTCAACGCGGCCGAGAAGAAGCTGCAGAAGGCCAACGCCGACATCAAGAAGTCGAACACCCAGCTGCGGCAAGCGCGCGTCGAGCAGGCGAAGTACCGCAAGGTGGTCGACAAGTTCGCCAGCGCCACCTACACCGGCGGCGACCTCAATCCGATGTCGCTGGCGTTGAGCGGCAACTCGACCAACGAGTTCCTCGAGCGGTCCGCTGTGATCAACGTGCTCGCCGACAAGAAGAACGACGCGTTGGGCAGGCTCGAGGGGGCCGTCAACCAAGCGGAGCAGGCCAAGCAGCTCGCGATCGACGCGCGCAAGCGTGCCCGCGAGTCCCGCGAGGAGGCCGCGGAACACAAGGCCGCCATCGCCGAGCGCAAGCGCGCGCTCGACGCGCAGGTCGCGAAGTCGAAGCAGGCCTACGAGAACCTGAGCGCGCAGGAGCGGGCGGCGCAGCAGGCCAGTTACGGCGAGAGCGTGGCGCCGCCGACCAACATCGTCGCACCGGGCCCCGAGGCTCAGGAGGCGGTCGACGCGGCCATGAGCCAGCGCGGTGATCCGTACGAGTACGGCGCGGAAGGGCCGGACTCCTACGACTGCTCCGGGCTGACCTGGTGGGCATACCAGCAGGCGGGCATCTCGCTGCCGCGGTCGAGCTCGGCGCAGGCGTCGTCGGGCACCCCGGTCTCCCGCTACCAGCTCGAGCCGGGCGACCTGGTGTTCTTCTACCAGCCGGTCTCCCACGTCGGCATGTACATCGGCGACGGCAAGATGGTGCACGCCCCGACGGAGGGCGACGTCGTCAAGGTCGAAGAGGTGATGTGGGACGAGTACAGCGGTGCTCGCCGCTACTCCTGATACATGGGTCCGCTGGGCCCAGCCACAGGCCGCCTTCGCAGCCATCGTGCTCGCGGAGGCGGCCTTTCGCTGCGCGCGGCGAGGTCGGCACGTTAGCCTTTCCAGGTGCGCCGAACCCTGCTCGTCACCAACGACTTTCCGCCGCGTCCCGGGGGAATCCAGGCGTACCTGCATGCGCTGGCCTCGCGCCTCAACGCCGACGAGCTGGTCGTCTACGCGCCGTCCTGGCCAGGGCACGCCGAGTTCGACGCGCAGCAGCCGTTCGAGGTCGTGCGGCATCCGACGTCGCTGATGCTGCCCACCCCCGATGTGCTCGGCCGGGCGAGCGAGCTGCTGCGCACCCGCGAGCTCGACTCGGTGTGGTTCGGCGCGGCGGCGCCGCTCGCGCTGCTGGCGCCCGCGCTGCGGCGGGCGGGGGCGGACCGGGTCGTCGCCTGCACCCACGGCCACGAGGTCGGCTGGTCGATGCTGCCCGGCGCGCGGGGGGCGCTGCGGCGCATCGGCAGCGGCTGCGACGTCGTCACCTACGTCAGCAAGTACACCCGGCGCCGGTTCGCGGCCGCGTTCGGCCCGCTCGCCGGGCTGGAGTACCTGCCATCGGGGGTCGACCCCGAGGTGTTCCGGCCCGACGCGGCAGCGGGGGAGGAGATCCGGCGCCGCCATGGCCTCATCGGCCGGCCGGTGATCGTGTGTGTCTCCCGCCTCGTGCCGCGCAAGGGCCAGGACATGCTGGTGCGCGCCCTGCCGGAGATCCGCCGCCGGGTGCCGGACGCGGCACTGCTGCTGGTCGGCGGCGGCCCGTACCGGGAGCGGCTGCGGCGGCAGGCCGATGCCCACGGCGTCGCCGACCACGTGGTGCTGACCGGCTCGGTGCCGTGGCCCGAGCTGCCCGCCCACTACGCGGCGGGCGACGTGTTCGCCATGCCCGCCCGCACCAGGGGCAAGGGCCTCGACGTCGAAGGGCTCGGGATCGTCTACCTCGAGGCGTCGGCGACCGGGCGGCCCGTCGTCGCCGGTCGTTCCGGGGGCGCGCCCGAGACGGTGCTCGACGAGGTGACCGGCCACGTCGTCGACGGGCGGGACCTGCGGCAACTGACCGACACGCTGACCACACTGCTCACCGACACGGCACGGGCACGCCGCATGGGCGAGGCGGGCAGAGCATGGGTGCGGGAGAACTGGCGCTGGGACCAGCTCGCCCACCGGCTCGCCGGGCTGCTCAGTGGCGAGCCCGCGCTGTACCGGCGTTGACACCCGAAGTTAGGACCACAATGGACACCAGCACGCTGCTCGCACTCGACTCGGCCCACGTCTGGCACCCGTACGGCCCGATGCCGGGCACGGTCGAACCGCTCGTGGTCGAGTCGGCGCGCGGCATGCGGCTCACCCTCGCCGACGGCAGGGAGCTCATCGACGGCATGTCGTCGTGGTGGGCGGCCATCCACGGCTACGGCCACCCCGCGCTGGACGCCGCGCTGCGCGAGCAGGCGGACAAGATGAGCCACGTCATGTTCGGCGGGCTCACCCACGAACCGGCGGTGCGGCTGGCGAGCACGCTCGCCGAGATCACCCCGGACGGGCTGGAGCACGTCTTCCTGTGCGACTCCGGATCGGTGTCGGTCGAGGTCGCGATCAAGATGTGTTTGCAGTTCTGGCGTTCGCTCGGCCGCGACGGCAAGCGGAAGCTGCTGACCTGGCGCGGCGGCTACCACGGCGACACCTTCCACCCGATGAGCGTGTGTGACCCCGAGGGCGGCATGCACTCGCTGTGGCGCGGGGTGCTGCCGGAGCAGCTGTTCGTGCCCGCGCCGCCGAGCGGGTTCGACCGCCCCGCCGAGCCGGAGTATGTGCGCACGCTGACCGAGGCGATCGAGCGGCATGCCGGTGAGCTGGCCGCCGTGATCGTCGAGCCGGTGGTGCAGGGCGCGGGTGGCATGCGGTTCCACAACCCGGCCTATCTGCGGCTGCTGCGGGAAGTCTGCGACGCCAACGACGTACTGCTGGTGTTCGACGAGATCGCGACCGGCTTCGGCCGGTCGGGGGAGCTGTTCGCGGCCGAGCATGCCGGGGTCACGCCGGACGTGCTGTGCCTCGGCAAGGCGCTGACCGGCGGCTACATGACGATGGCCGCCGCGCTGTGCACGCCGAGGGTCGCCGACGGCATCTCGCGCGGCGAGCTGCCGGTGCTCGC
>WHUB01000110.1 GCA_009377395.1 Actinophytocola sp.
CGTCCTCACCCACATCGAACACGCCCGAACACGATCTCGCTGAGATCACCTCAATCTTCGTCTTCATGAAAATGGATCCGAAACAGAGGTGTCCGTCCTCGCATCCCGCCGACCATCCCTCAACCGTGGTTTTATCGACCCGCACCGGGTGTGGTGCTTTCGGCGCATCTGTTGAACTGGACCATGCCGGAGCCGAACTGACGGCTACTAGCGCAGTCGCGGCCAGCAGGATGACGACGCCTCGGTGTGTCATTTCGTCAGTCCTTTCTTTCCATAAGACCACGAGTATTTCCATTCCGAGAACATGTCCGCTGGCCCGACGTAGAGAGTAGTGAGAATGTTTCCGTTCGGCAATGTCCGGGCATGCGAGGAAACATTCATGCAGGTATCGATCATGCAGTCAACGCGGTCACCGTTAAGGGGGTCACACCGAGTTTCGAGCACCGGCGAGGGCGGGCTTGATCTGAAGGAATCGCGCGACAGCCAATGTCTGACCGAGACGTGACTGCCGCGCCGCGCTGCGGAGTGCCGACCATTCCCGCGTCTCGGTCGTCGGCACCGTCGTGATTCGTCACCCGTGTGGGGTATTCGTGTAGTTTGGGTAACTTTGCTGGTTTGGGTGGCGACTGTGGTGTCGAGTGTGCGGCCGACCGCCCGATGAGTCGTGCGCTCTCGCCGGGCAAGGAGGCCCATCATGACGCGGGAACGGGTTCGCGGTTTTTTCCGGTCGCCTACGGCGAGGGTCCACATTGGGCGGAGACCGGCAGTGGTGCGCCGGATCGCCGCCGTGGTGATCGCCGGCGTGGTCGGCAGTCTCGGCGTGGTGCTGACCGCGCCGGTCGCGATCGCAGAGACCATCGGCGCCCCGACGAACGCGACGGCTCGCACCGGCGACGAGGACGAGTCGGCGATCGCGGTCAACCCCAACGACACCGACCAGATCGCGGTGTTCACCAACGGCATCGCGGGCGACGCGGGACTGCCGCTGTCCATCTCGCAGGACGGCGGCCAGACGTGGACCCGCACCGTGTTCGCCACCGGCACCGGAGCGGGCGGTGACGGTAGGCCGGTGGCCTGTTGCGACCCGACGCTGGCCTGGGACGAGTTCGGCAACCTGTTCGTGGGCTACCTGCAACGCAACCCGCGCACCATCGAGCTGTACGTCACCTCCGATCTCGGCGCGAACTTCACCAACCTCGGCCCCGTCGACACCTCCGCGGCGGGTGCGACCGTGCTGGACCAGCCGACCGTTGTCGCGGGGGAAGGCTCGGTGTGGATCACCTGGCGCGACGACTCCGGTGGCATCGCCGCTCGCGGGCGCACCGTCACCGGCGCACTCGCCTTCGGCGCATGGGGAGCCGAGCAGGACGTCTCCACCGTGGGCAACTTCGGTGACATCGCCATCGGCCCCGACACCGGCGAGGTGATGGTCACCTACCAGACACCTACCGCAGGTGAGGGCCCGTCCAACATCATGGTGCACCGCGACGCGGACGGCACCGGCCCAGGCGGCTTCGGACCGGCCGTCACCGCCACCACGACGAACGTCGGCGGGTTCGACTTCATCCCGGCGCAGCCGAAACGCTCCACCGACGCGGAAGCCGGGCTCGCCTGGGACCGCTCCGGCGGCGCCAACGACGACCGGATCTACCTGGCCTACCTCGAGGAGGCACCGGCCGAGAGCAACGACTGGGACGTCATGGTTCGCTGGTCCGACAACGACGGCGCCAACTGGAGCGCGCCGGTGCAGGTCAACGATGACGCGGGCACCAACACCCAGATGCTCTCTCGGATCGCGCTCGACCAGACAACCGGCCAGATCGCGGCGACGTGGTACGACGCGCGCGGCGATACCGGCGGCGGCCCGAGCGCGACCGATCTGGACGGCACCGCGAACAACGACGTCACGCTGTTCGGCTCCTGGAGCGACAACGGTGCGACCTGGGCGGCCAACGTGGCCATCGCCGACGCCCCCACCAGCGGCTACACCACCAACGGCAACCAGGAGCTCGGCGACTACACCGGCTCCGCCTTCCACGACGGCGTGCTCTATCCGTCCTGGGCGGACAACTCCAACAGCACCGGCGACAACCCGGACGGCACCTACGCCACGCTCGACGTCTACACCGCGCGCGTGCTGCCGAACAACACCCCGCCGACGGTCACCGTGGCGGCGGCATCGGGTGCGGAGGGTAGCGCCATCGCCCTGTTCGGCACCGCGACCGATCCGGACGGCGATGCGCTGACGTACTCCTGGACGCTCACGCCAGCCGCGAGCAACGACTCCGGGTCGGCGTGTGTGATCACTTCCGGCGGGGCGACGCTGACGCCGACCATCCGCTGCAACGACAACGGCAGCTACGCCGCGGCGCTGACCGCTACCGGCGATCCAGGCGGGCCGGTGAGCGCGTCGAACACGGTTACCGTCAGCAACGCCAACCCGGCGGTGTCCGGCGCGTCGACCACCCCGGCGACCATCGCCGAGGGTCAGGGCACCACGTTCGGGGCGTCGTTTGCTGACGCGGGCTGGAACGACACCTACACCGGCTCTATCAACTGGGGCTTCGGCCCTGCCGAGGCCGTGACACCGAGTGTGAGCACCCAGGGCTCGCCCGGCGTCCCGGACAGCGGCGCGATCTCCGGATCGCACACCTATATGGACAACGGCAGCTTCACCATCACAGGGACCGTGAACGACGACGACGGCTGCTCCGGCTCGGCGTCGACCACCGTGACGGTGACCAACGTGCCGCCGACGGCGCTGGTCGACGAGACCGGCACGATCCTCGTCAACGGCGTTCCCGTGCTCATCACGAACGCGGGCAGCGCCATCGACGTCAGCGGCAGGAGCACCGATCCCGGCAGCGACGACCTGACGCTCACGTGGGATTGGGACGACGGCCCGCCCGCACCCGACGTCAGCACGCAGTACCTGCACAACCCGCCGCTGCCGGACCCGTTCCCGAGCCCGGACGGCACCGCGCGCGACGTCACTGATGAGCAGTCGCACACGTTCGACGAGGCGTGCTTCTACGACGTCCAATTCGGATCGGTGGACGACGACGGTGGGGCGGTCTCCGACACGCTGGCCGTGGTCGTGGTCGGCAACCACGAGCTCACCCGGTCGAGCGGCTACTGGAAGACCGAAATGGGCGACACCCGCAACCGCGAGCACACCGCAGCGGAGCTGGAGTGCCTGCTGCAGATCGCCGGGGTGATGAGCGCGGTGTTCCACGAGGAGCGCGACGCCAGCACGCTGGAGAAGGCAGCGGCAGTGCTCAGCACCTCCGGCCAGACCTCGGCCACACACGCGTTGGACGTCCAGTTGCTCGCGGCGTGGCTCAACTTCGCCGACGGACGGGTCGCGCTGGACGACATGGTCGACGCCGACGGCAAGAAGGGCCTGGACACCACGTTCGGGCAGCTGATCACCGAGGCCGAGGCGGTCCGGCTCGACCCGGCGTCGACCAAGGCACAGCTCAACGAGCAGAAGAACCGGCTCGAACGGGTCAACGTCGCGGGCGTCTGACCGGCAGGTTGACCGGGAACCCGGAGAAAGGACACCGTGACGGTCGAACCCTCGTCCGAGCACAATGGGGTCATGCGCCGCCGAGCGGGTGTGGCCCTGTTGTCGCTCGTCGTGCTGGCAGGCGTGTTCCTCGGCTGGGTGTCCTGTTCGGACGGTGACCCCGGCAACGCGCCCGCCGCCACCTCGCCGGCCTCTGGATCGTCGCCGGAGCCGACGACCGTGCCGACGACAGGTACCGGGCCTGCGACGGAGACGAGCGCATCACCCGGGGACTCGCCTCCCACTACGGTGGCCATGGCCGAAGGGTGGCACTTCGCGGTAACCCGCCCGCAGGCGGGCGAGACGGTCGGGCGGTCGATGACCGTCTGCACGGAGATCAGCGGCACCAGCCGGGAGCCCGTGCTGAAGATCGAGGCGACCCTCGCTCGGCCGGGCGGCCCCGACAGCGCCACCAGCGGCACCGGCGTCAACGTGGGACGCGACGCTGCCGTACTCGACTTCCCCAAGGCTTCTCCGGGCCGATACGACCTGAAACTCCGCCTGAACGTCGACGGGCGCTCCATCCCCGGCCTGCAGGTCACGATCCCCGACCTGCGTCTCACACCCGACACGCCACCCGCCACATGTGGCTAGTGCCAGCGCCCGAACGTGATCCACCCGGGCGACATCGTGCGGGTGCGTCGCGCCTGGCGGCACGGTTGCCGTGCCGTGCAGCAGGGTCAGGCCGGTTGCTGGGCTGGCGCGAAGAACTCGATGACGGCTTCGGCGAGCGCTGCGGGATGGGTCAGCGGGGCGGCGTGCGCGACGCCGGGGATCGCGTGCACGTGGCCATGGGGGACGTGGTTGGCCACGTACTGTGCGCTTGTGGTGAAGAACGGCTTGGTGTCCGAGCCGAGCAACACCCGCACCGGCGCTGAGATCGCGCCGAGCACGGCCGGGTCGGCGGTGGGGTCGTCGGACGTCATCGCTTGCTGGAGCAGGTTCAGCAGGTTCGGGACGTAGCGGCCCGCGGCCTCGAAGTATCCCGCCTCGTCGGCCGCGGCGATTTCCTCGTCGTGGAAGGGAAACGCGGCGAAGGCGCGGGCCGCGTCCGCCAGGCGTCCTTGGCCGGCCAGCTCACCCGCGCGAGCAATGGCGTTGCCGATGACCGCTTGGACATCCTCGTCCGCCAGACTCAGGATCCCGGGCTCGAACGGGGCGACGGCGGTGACCGCGTCGGACTGCGCCGCCACGGCGAGCGCGAAGGTGCCGCCGCCGGACCAGCCCACCAGTCCGGTTGGCTGTCCGATGCTGTCGACGTAGGTGAGGGCGTCCTCGATCAGCCGAGTCGTGCCGAGGGCGGGGTGAGAGCCGCTGAGCCCGCGGCCGCGCAGGCTCGGGAGGTGGCAGGTGAACTTCTCGGTGAGGTGTCCCAGCATCGGGGTCCAGTCGAGGTCGCCGTCGCCGATGACGCCTTGCAGGAACACCAGCGACGGCCCCTGGCCGTGCACGGTGCCGCCGATGGTGACGCCGTCCGAGGCGGTCACGTAGTGGGTTCGGTGGTTACTCATCGCTGTCTCCTTCGTCCCGGATGGTCATGCCGTAACGATGGCTCAGTAGACGTCGGAGAAAGTCACCCGACCGGCTACGTTTCCGCAGCTGGGGGTAGGTGCTACAGGTCGCGGCGGGCGACCTGGGCGGCGAGGTCCGCGCGGCCGTCGACGTCGACCTTGGCGTAGACGCGGGTCAGGTACTTCTTGACCGTATTGATGGAGATGAACAGGCGCTGGCCGATCTCGGCGTTGGTGTGGCCTGCGGCGACGAGGCGCACGACGTCGCGTTCGACGGGCGTCAGCGAGTCCCAGCCGAGCTGCGGGCGTTGGCGTTCGCCTCGTCCCCGGCGGGCGTAGGCGACCGCGTCGGCCAGCGACAGCTCGCTGCCAGCGTCCCAGCATGCGCTCGCGTTGCCGGAGTGCAGCGCGGCGTGTGCGGTGGTGCGGGCGCGATCGAACCGGTCGGCCTGGGTGGGGAGGCGGGCGATGCCGGTGTCGTCGTGGAAGCGTTGCGACGCGGCGAGTAGGCGCAGCGCCCGCTCGGGCTCGCCGGCAGCCGTTAGGTCGGCGACCGTCTCCAGCGCGGCGGCGGTGCCGACCCGGTCGCCGTAGTCGTCCAGGATCTCCAGGCTGTCGTGGGCCAGGTCCCACGCGGCAGTGAGGTCGCCGTCGTGTCTGGCCAGCTCCGCGAGGCCGAGCGACGACCGGCCCAGCGGGAACGGGAACCGGGGGTTGGTCGCGACCGCCCGGCTGGCTTGCAAGTGCGTCCTGGCGTCGTCGTGGCGGCCCTGGGCGTGTGCGATCGTGCCCAGCAGCCACTCGCCGATGGACTCGTCCCAGCGGTTGCCGCGACGACGCCCGATGCGCACGATCTCCGCCGCCGTGGCGTGCGCGGGCTGCGGGTCGTGGGCTGCGTAGGCCGACATCGCGAGCCAGGGACGGACGAACATGTCGATCTCGGTGCCCTCCATACCGGGCCGCGTGAGAACCGCTTGGGCCTGGGACAGCCAGTCCCGTGCCGCAGTGTGCTCGCCCCGCAGGACGCTGGCGGCGCCGAGCGTGGTGACGTGCCGAGTCGAGCCGTCCGGTGAACACCGGCCACAGCCCGAGAACCCCGTGCGCGGACGGCAGGTGGAAGGCGACGCCGGCGTTCTCGCAGACCTCGATCGCCTGCTCGAGCAGGCGGCACCCGGCGTCGATCGTGCGGGTGCGCAGCAGCATCCATCCGGTCAGCGTCAACGCCCAGGCGTGGGTCGCGGCATCACCGCACCGCTCGGCGTGCGTGACCGCCTCTTCGATGTCGGCCTCAACCTGGTCGCTGCTCGACAGCCCCGAGATGGCCCCCGCCTGGGCACGCACGGCCAGACCGAGTGCGAGCGCACCGGCCACATCGGCGGCACGGGCCGCGTCGACGGCCTGGGTCGCGGACCGGTGCGCGTAGTCCGGCTCGCTGCCGCGCAGGGCAAGCAGCGCCGCAGTCGTCAGCGCCCGCACGCGCTCGTCGTCGGGCACGCGCAGGCCTTCGACGGCGGTCAGCAGGCGCCGGTGCGCCTCGCCGTACAGGCCGAGCTCGAACCAAACACGCACGATCCGTTCGGTGAGGTCGACCAGGGCGTGCAGGTCTCGCGTTGTAACCGCCCAGTCCATCGCGGCCCGCAGGTCAGCCAGATCGGCCGCGAGCCGCGCCATCCAAGGCTCCGGCCGCCCACCGATGAGACCCGCGTGCGCCCGCCGCGCCAGCCCGACGTGAAACGCCAGATGGCGGCCACGCACCCGCTCGGGATCGTCCAGTTCGGACAGTCGTTGGCGGGCGTAGGCCCGGATCGTTTTCCAACAGCCGGTAGCGGGCACTGTCCTGGCGATGGGCGACCTGCACCAACGACTGCTGGACCAACCCGGCGACCAGGTCGAGCACGTCGTCGCCGCCGATGTCGTTCCGGGCGAGCACCTCCTTGGCGGCATCCAGCTCGAACGACCCGGCGAACACCGACAGCCTCGCCAACGCCACGCGCTGGACGTCATCGAGCAGGTCGTAACTCCAGTCCAGCGACGCCTCCAGGGTTCGCTGGCGTGCCGGGGCGCCGCGCAGCCCGCCGGTCAACAACGCGAACCGGTCCGAGAGCCCGGCCGCGATCTGGCTCGGCGCCAGCACCCGCACCCGCGCCGCCGCCAGTTCGATCGCCAGCGGGATTCCGTCCAGGTGTCGGCAGATCTCGGCCACGGCCGTCGCGTTGTCGTGCCCGATCCGGAAGTCCCCGGCGACCTGCCGGGCCCGACCTCGAACAACCGCGCCGCGTCCGCTGCCGCGACCGTGCCGCCGGACTCAGCGTTGGCCTCGGGCACCGGCAGCCCAGCGACCTCGAACGTCGCCTCGCCCTCGACGACCAGCGGCACGCGGCTGGTGGCCAGGACGTGCAGTCGGGGACACGCCGCCGAGAACTCGCCGACCAGCTCAGCGCACACCTCAACCAGGTGCTCGCAGTTGTCGAGCACTACGAGCAGGTGCCGGGGATGAAGCTGCTCGGCGAGCGTGTCGGTCAGCGCCTGGCCGGGCCGCTCGTGGATGCCCACCGCACCGCCGATGGCCGGTGCGACCAGCCCGGGTTCGTTCACAGCTTGCAGGTCCACCCAGCAGGCCCCGTCGGCGAACCGGGCCGCCACGTCCCTGGCGACCTCCGCCGCCAGCCGCGTCTTGCCGCAGCCACCCGAGCCGGTCAACGTCACCACCCGGGCCGCCGCGACCAGGTCGGCCACCGTCGCGCGTTCCCGCTCGCGGCCGACAAACGCCGAGACCCCGGCAGGCAGCCCGCTCTGCGTCGTCATGGACTCCACCCGACCCGGTCGAGAACCCCGCCGCCGACGTCCGGGCGGGCGCTCGGCGTCGGTGGCGGATCATTTCACTGGTCGTGTGATAAGTATGTCCGCTGCGCGCCCGGAAGGTTGGTTGGACGCACAGGGCCAGGGTCCATGAGGCGTTGTGACGGTCCGGGCAACCGCAACGCCGTCGCGGTAGGGACCGCCCTTGGCGGTCGTGCGGCGGGGGTGGTCGGTGACGTACAGGGCCGCGTCGAAGACAGCCCCGACCGTACCTCGCCTGATCGCCACGCCGAAACCCCGTGACGAACGGTTTCGCCCCCTTGTCACTGGGTACTGGTCTTACATGTGCGACTGGGAGGGCGACACGTTGTCGTGCGGCCCGGCGGGATGCTTCGCGTTGGTCGCGGGCTGGCCGCAGTTGGCGCGGCTACGCGCGGGTGTTGCGGCCTTTCTGCACGGTGTCGCATCGGATCGGATCGCGGACGCGGTTCAGGTCGTCGATGAACTCGCGTCGAACGCGGCGCAGCACGGGCGGCCACCGATCCGGCTGCACCTGACGCGACGCGACGACGGACGGACGTTAAGGATCACCGTCTCCGACGGCTCACCACAGCCGCCAGAGCTGGTTGCGGTCGCCTCAGCGGCCGCGCCGCCGAAGCACCTCGGAATGCGGATCGTCGATGCGTTGTGCACCGTCTGGGGTGCTGCCCCCAGCGCGGAGGGCAAGACAGTCTGGGCTGAACTACCGCTAGCAGAACCGAACCCATAGCCCATAAGGGAGTAAGCGAACAGCGGCAACCATCGCCGACAAATATGGCTGACGCATACCGCGCGATTTGGTGGTTCGCCCGGTGTTCAATTTCAGTATACGGTTCGTCGCCCGATTGGCCGTACACAGGAATCAGGCGCAGGTACTAGGCTCCGTTGCTACGGCCGACGACACCAATTCCGTACTCCCGTACGACCGCACACAATTCCCACACCTCT
>WHUB01000111.1 GCA_009377395.1 Actinophytocola sp.
GCCACGGACGATCTGGGCGCCGATACCGCGACCACGGATCCGCGAGACATGGCCTTAGCCCGGGGTACCGCCGCCATCCTCCCGCACGGGCAACGTCCGCTCGCTCGTTGGCACCTTGTCGGGCCCGAAGTGCTGTTCGAGGAAGCGGAAGTGCTCGTCGACAGCCGCGAGCTCGTCCGGAGTGGAGTTGACCATGCTCAGCCAGGCGTCGAGGGTGGGGCGTGAGATGGCGAGCCGGTTGGCGATGTCGATCTTGGGGACACCTGCCCGCACGGCCATCGCCACGTTGATGCGGCGAGTCCGTTCGGCGCTGTTGAGCTCTTGCTGAGCGCGCCGCATCAGCCTGCGACTGTGGTCCAGGATCTCGTAGTAGAAGTCGACGTCTACTGCCATGGCCGCAACCTCTCCGGCTCGCCCCTGTAAAGCCACTTTACATCACGGCAGCGGGCAAGGAGCCAGTCAACTTTCGCCGCGCCGACCCCTCGCGCAGCACCAACCACCCCGGCACCGCCAGGAGCAGAATCCCGACTCCACCCGCCGCCAACCACGGGACCGGGCCACGAACGGGGACGTCGATCCCGGCCGAATGCCGGACCGAGCGCGTCCTGTACACCCTGGACACACCGCACGACCAGCCTCGCCAGCC
The DNA here is from genome assembly GCA_009377395.1 of Actinophytocola sp. Classification (GTDB taxonomy): domain Bacteria; phylum Actinomycetota; class Actinomycetes; order Mycobacteriales; family Pseudonocardiaceae; genus Haloechinothrix_A. The sequence goes on from WHUB01000111.1 coordinate 647, forward strand.
GAACGGCCACACCGCACCCCCGACGAGCAGCAGCCCATCCATGATCACCGTGCCGTAGACCGGCCTCGGTCCGCTACACCGGGAGGATGCTGCGGCGCTGGCCGTCGTCGCGCATCACCAGCAGCGCGTAGATCGCGCCGCCCGCGCAGGCCAGCGCCACCAGCAGCAGCCCGACGGACTGCCGCAGGTCGCTGTACCCGGTCGCGGTGTTGGCGGCGCGCACCGTCACCTCGCCCGAGCCGGTGCTCTCCACCACCACCTGGAGCCGCTCGCCCTTGCTGTGGCCGCACGCGGCGAGCTGGGCCTGCTGCGTGCCGCCGCCGTCCGTGAAGGTCACCGTCTCGACCAGCGTCGACGCCGTGCAGTCGACCGGCTCGACCACCGATGCGGTCACGACCCGCGATGGTTCCGCCGGGCCGGCGAACAGGCTGGGACCGATCCACCAGGCGAACACCAACACGATGAACCCGACACCGAACGCGACCAGGATCGCGCGCATCCGCAGGGTCAACAGTGCCAGCAGCCGGTCCACTCTCTGATCGTCGCAGATGCAGGCGACGAATACACATTCTTCGATCGGCCTTGTCGGTGGCGTCAGCCACCGGGGGCCTCGCGCGGCTCGACCGAACGCAGCAGCGCCCGCAGTCCTTCGGCGTCGAGCAGGTCGGCGGGCCGGGCGGTGTAGTCGTGCCGCACGTAGTGGAACGCGGCGCGCACCCGCTCCAGCGGCACGCCCCGCAGCGCCGCCCACGCCACCCGGTACGCGGCGAGCTGCACCGACACCGACGTCATGTCCTTGTCGGCGGGCACGGCGCCGGTCTTCCAGTCGACGACGGTCCAGCCGCCGTCGGGGTCGGCGAACACCGCGTCCATCCGCCCGCGCAGCGTCATGCCGTCCAGCTCACAGACGAACGGCACCTCGACGTCGTAGGGCGTGCGCTCGGCCCACTCGCTGGCCTCGAACGCCCGCCGCAGCTCCTCGGCGTCGGTGTCGCGACCGGCATCGGTGTCGGCCGCGCCCGGCAGGTCGTCGAACTCGAGCAGCCGCGCGCTGCCGAACCGGCGCTCCAGCCAGGCGTGAAACGCCGTGCCCCGCCTCGCCACGGTGTTCGGCGGCTGCGGCAGCGGCCGGCGCAGCTTGCGCGCGAGCGCGTTCGGGTCGGCGGCCAGCTCGACCAACTGGCTCACCGAGAGCTGCGCGGGCAGCGCGACCTGCTCCCGCTCGCCGCGCGCCCGCGCCCGCTCCGCGAGCAGCACCTCGGTGTCGGCCGCCCAGCCGTCCGGATCGTCGTCCTCGGCATCGTCAGCCACGCCCTCGGCGATGGCCTGCCGGACCAGCTCGGCCCCTTTGACGACCGCCCGCCTGCGCTCGCCGAGCGGGTCGGCGGGCCACTGCGCCTCACGGGCGGTGGCCAGGTACGGGTTGTCGCCGTCCGGTTCCTCGGCCCAGTGCGCCACCGTGCCGAGCCCCGGCTCGGACTCGATCAGCTCGGCCAGCTCGGTCAGGAACTCCGACGGCCCCGCCGGTTTGGCGCCCGTCTCCCGCCACCAGTGCCCCGACACCAGCAGCGTCTCCTCGGCGCGGGTCAGCGCCACGTAGCAGAGCCTGCGTTCCTCGGCGGCGTGCCGCTCGGTGAACGCCTCCTTGTGCGTCTTGACGGCGTCCAGCATCTCCTTGCGGTCCTGGCCCGCGAACAGCCGCAGCTCGGGCAGGTCGGCCGCGTCGCCGCGCAGCACGGCGGGCAGCTCGGTCAGCGCGGTGAGCCAGCAGCCGCCGCGCCGCTCGCCGGGGAACACCGACCGCACCAGGTGCGGCACGGCGACGACCTGCCACTCCAGCCCCTTCGCGGCGTGCACGGTGAGCACCTGCACCCGGTCGGCGGCGACCTCGACCTCGCCGGGTTCGAGGCCGTCCTCGGCGTGCTCGGCGGTGGCGAGGTAGTCGACGAACGACAGCAGGGTCGGGTTGGCCGAGCCCTCGGCGAACTCGGTGACGACGTCGGCGAACGCGTCGAGCTGCACCCGCCCGGTCGGCCCCTGCCGCGCGGTGGCCTCGACGTCGAGCCGCATGGTGCGCTCGATGTCGGCGATCAGCTCGGGCAGCGACTGGTCGATGCGACGGCGCAACGCGGCCAGCTCCGCACCGAGCGCGGTGATCCTGCGGTAGCCCTCGGCCGAGTAGTGCTCCGCGTCGCCCGGGTCGTCGAGCGCGTCGACCAGTCCCGCCATCTCGGCGCGTTCCGGCACCACGATCGCGGCGGGGTCGCTCGACGGGTCGTTCCGCTGCTCGGCCGACAGCCGCTGCGCGCGACGCCACAGCGCGGCGAGGTCGGCCGCGCCGATGCGCCAGCGGGCGCCGGTCAACAGCCGAGCCGCGGCCGAGCCGGACATCGGGTCGGCCAGGATCCGCAGCGTGGCGACCAGGTCGGCGACCTCGGGCTCGGCGAGCAGTCCGCCGAGCCCGACCACCTCGACCGGCACTCCGCGCTCGCGCAGCGCGCTCGCGATCGGCGTCATGTCGGCGCGGCGGCGCACCAGCACCGCCGTCGTCGGCGGGCCGTCGTCGCCGAACCAGCGGGCGGCGATCTCGTCGGCGACCCACTGCCGCTCGGCGCCGACGTCGGTGGGCAGCGCGCATCGGACGTCGCCCCCCGGGGCGCCGTCGCGGTGACGCAGCTCGGCGGTGCTGCCACGCAGCGGCTCGGAGACGACGTTGGCGAGCGTCAGCACCTCTGGCGGGTTGCGGAAGCTGGTGAGCAGCCCGTACTCCTCCGCCGGGACGGGCTTGCCGCCCGTGGCGCGGGGGAAGTCGGTGGTGAAGCGGGGCAGGTTCGCCGCGCTCGCACCGCGCCAGCCGTAGATCGCCTGCACCGGGTCGCCCACCGACGTCACCGGCATCGGCGGCCGCTCGCCGGTGCCGAACAGCGAGCGCAGCAGCACCCGCTGGGCGTGCCCGGTGTCCTGGTACTCGTCCAGCAGCACCGCGCCGTAGCGCTCCCGCTCGATGTCGACGGCCTCGGGATGCTCGGCGGCGAGCCGCGCCGCGAGCGCCATCTGGTCGGCGAAGTCCAGCGCGCCGTCGGCGCGTTTGCGGCGCTGGTACTCGGCGACGAGCGGCAGCAGCCGCACCCGGAACCGCTGCGCCTCGACCACCCTCGCCAGGTCCTGTTGCAGCTCCTGCCTGCCGCCCTTGGCGCGCGGCGCGTTCTCGATCAGGCTGGTCAGCTCGTCGGTGTGGGACTGGAGCCGCTCCGGGGTCAGCAGATGCTCGCCCAGCTCACCGGCCAGCTTCAGCACCGACTCGGTGACCGTCATCGGCACGTAGTCGGTGTCGATGTCTTCGTCCCATGTGGACACGACTCGGTGGGCGAGCTGCCAGGACGCGGTCTCGGACAGCAGCCGCGCGCCGGGCTGCACCGGCAGTCGCAGCCCGTGCTCGGCGAGCAACCTGCCCGCGTAGGCGTGGTAGGTCAGCACGGTGGGCTCCCCCGCCGCGATGGCCGCCCGGCGCTCGCCGCTGGGGTCCAGCTCGTCCAGCAGCCGCGACCCGGCAAGCACCCGCAGCCGCGCCCTCACCCGTTCGGCGAGCTGGCGGGCCGCCTTCCGGGTGAAGGTGAGGCCGAGCACCCGTTCCGGGGCGACGATGCCGTTCGCGACCAGCCACACCACCCTGGCGGCCATGGTCTCGGTCTTGCCCGCGCCCGCACCGGCGACGACGAGCGCCGGCTCGACCGGCGCGGCGATCACGGCGGCCTGCTCCGGCGTCGGCGGGTGCAGGCCGAGCGCGTCCGCGATGCGGGCGGGAGTCGTCGTCATGACGCCTCCTCATGGCGCGCGGCTAGCCGCGCCGATGACACGACGTCGGCCAGCATGGTGTCCGATGATTCGGACCTGCAAGCAGTCCTCATGACGTCACCTGCCTGCCCTCGGGTTGCAGCGGGCAGCACGCCCGCGCGGGGCAGCGGCCGCAGTCAGCGCTCTCCCGCACGAGGTAGCCGGGGCCGAGACTGTCCATCGCGGCCGCCTGGACCTGGGCGAGCCATTCCTGCCGGGCAGCGTCGTCCAGCGCGTCCTGCCGCAGCTCCTTCGCGGCGCCGGTCTTCTTCACCTGGTCGGCGACGTAGAGCAGCCTGCCGCCGCCGGGCACCGCGCCCTCGCCAGCCGCGCCGAGCCACACCGCGAGCTGATACGTCGCGAGCTGCGGGTGTTCGGCCGCTTCCGCCTTGGTGACGGCCTTCTTGCTCGTCTTGACGTCGACGATCACCAGCCGACCGTCCTGATCGGACTCGAGCCGGTCGATCCTGCCGCGCAACCGGATCCGCCGCTCGCCCACCGGCAGCTCGATGTCGACGTCCTGCTCGACGCCCTGCTGGGTCAGCTCGTCCCTGCTGGTGGTGAGCCAGGTCAGGAACGCCTCGACCATCTGGCCCATCCGGCGGCGCTCGCTGCGGGTGTACCAGGGCGCGCCGACGTCGATCTGCTTCAGCGCCACGTCGAGCGCGGCGGTCAGCTCCTCCCGAGTGGCGCCCTCGGCGGCGGACTGCGCCAGCGCGTGGATGACCGTACCGGCGATCGCGGCGAGCTGCGGCGGGTCGGTGCCGCCGTTGCGCTCCAGCAGCCACCGCAGCGGGCATCGGCGCAGCAGATCCACAGTGGATGGTGAGACGGTGATCGGGTCGTCGTCGCCGAGCAGCGGCGTGCCGGTGGAGACGTCGACGAGTCCGTACCAGGAGTCGGGATGCGCGCCGGGCACCCCGGCGTCGCCCAGTCTGGCGAGCTGACGTGCCGCCCGGCGACGGCGTTCCGGCTCGGCGCTGTCGTCGCAGACGGCGGCCCGCAGGTCACCGACCAGCCGGGACAGCACAAGCGGCCGCTCCGGCTCCCGCTGTGCGGGAATGCGGCGGCCCTCGTCGGTGTCCTCGCCCGCGACCTCGGCGAGGTCCTCGACGAATCGGGACGGCTGCTCGTCCTCCCCCTCGACGGCGCTGACCAGCAGCCGGTGCCGCGCCCGGCTGACCGCGAGGTAGAACAGCCGCCGTTCCTCGGCGAGCAGCGGGGCGATCGCCGAGACCTCGCTCGCCTCGACCCCGGCGAGCAGGTCGACCAGCCGCTCCACGCCGAGCAGCGAGCCGCGCGGACGCAGGTCGGGCCAGCTACCCTCCTGCACACTCGCGATCGCCACGACCGTCCACTCGCGACCGGCGGCGCCGTGCGCCGTCACCAGCTCCACACCGTCGGAACGGGCCGCGGTCGGCGCCAGACTGTCGCCCGCGATCCGTTGCGACAGCAGGTAATCCGCGAACCCGGCGACGCCCGCCTGCGGCAGTCTGTCGGCATAGGACCCGGCGGCGTGGAACAGCGCGACGACCGCGTCGAGGTCGGCGTCGGCCTGCCTGCCGAGCGAGCCGCCGCGCTCGGACAGCGCGAGCCAGCGGCGTTGCAGCCCGCTGGCTCGCCACAGCTGCCACAGCACGTCCTCCACCCCGGCCCGCTTCGCGATGGCCTTCTTGCCCGCCGCGAGCACGTCGGTGATCCGCCGCAGCGGCGCCGCCTCCGAGTCGGCGAGGCCGGTGAGCGGGTCGCCGGTGCGCAGCGCCTCGACCAGCAGTTCGTCGCTCTGCCGCTGGCCGCCGCCCGCCTGGTCCAGCCGTCGCAGCCCGCGCCGCAGCCGCCGCAGCGCGAGCGGGTCCGCCCCGCCGAGCGGCGACGACAGCAGCTCCTCGGCGAGCCGCGCGTCGAGCAGCGACGGGTCGGCGGCGACCCGCAACGCCGTCAGCAGCGGGCGCACCGCGGGGTTACGGGCGAGCGGGAGCTCGTCGGCCGCAGCCGCGATCGGCACTCCCGCCGCCCGCAACGCCCGCTGCAACACCGGGAAGGTTCGTCCGGCCGAGCGCACCACGATCGCCATCTCCTGCCACGGCACGCCGTCGATGAGGTGGGCCCGGCGGAGCCGGTCGGCGATCCAGCCCGCCTCGACGGACGCGGTGGGGAACTTGCGCACCACGACGGCGCCGGCGTCGCCTGCCGGGCCGACGTCGCGCTGCCTCGGACCGGGCATCCCGGCGGCGATCCGCGCGGCCGCGCGGGCGACCTCGGCCCCCATCCGGTGCCCGCTGGCCAGCACGACGGTGCGCTCGTCGCCGGGGTCGGCCTCGGCCAGCACGCGCGGGTCGGCGCCCCGGAACGAGAACACCGCCTGGTCCGGGTCGCCCGCGAGCAGGAACTGCTCGGCGCCCTCCCCGATGAGCCGGAGCAGCCGCCACTGCAACGGGTCGAGGTGCTGAGCGTCGTCGACGAGCAGATGCCGGATGCGGCCGCTCTCGGCCGCCAGCAGATCGTCGTCGCCGAGCAGCGACAGCAGCGCGGACGACACCAGCTCGGCGGCGTCCAGCGCCTCGGCGGCGGGGGTGGCGAGCGCGCCGCCTCCCGCGCCTTGCAGCAGCGTGACCTGTTCGTACTGCTTCCAGAACGTCCCCGCCGCGACCCACTCCGGGCGGCCGCGCCGCTTGCCGAGCCGGGTCAGATCCTCGGGGCCGAGACCGCGCTCGGCGGCGCGCAGCAGCAGGTCACGCAGCTCCTCCGCGAAGCCGGGCACGGTCAGCGCGGGCCGCAGCGCCGCCGGCCAGTAGGCGGCGTCGACCTCCTCGACGTCGCCCGCCAGCAGGTCGCGCACCACGGCGTCCTGCTCCGGCCCCGAGAGCAGCCGGGGCGGCGGCAGGCCCCGGTCGGTCGCCTGCACCCGCAGCACCCCGAAGGCGTACGAGTGGACCGTTCGCACCAGCGGTTCGCGCACCGTGCGCGGCGCGTCGGTCGCGGGCCCGCCGGTGAGCAGTCGCGCGATCTCCGCCCGCAGGGCATCCGCGGCGTGCCGGGATCCAGTCAGCACCAGCACCTGCTCCGGGTCGGCGCCGCTGCCGATGCGCCGGGCGGCGGTCTCGGCGAGCAGCGTCGTCTTCCCGGTGCCTGGACCGCCGAGCACCCGCACGAACCCGGTGTCGCCGTCGAGGATCGGCCGGACGGCGGGCGGCCACTCCCTCGGTTCGCCGGGCGTGACAGGGTTGCGGACCAGCCTCGGTCCGCTGCGCTCGGCACTGCGGCTCATGGTGTCGTATGCAATCACGTCACACTGACATCGTTGTGTCGGTGGTGCTCGCTACGGTGGCGGCGTGGACGAGGAACTGCACGAGCGGGTGCGCGACACGGTCGCGTCGATCCCCCCGGGCACCGTGGCCACGTACGGTGACATCGCGGCGCTGGCGGGCGCGTCGACGCCGAGGCTGGTCGGCAGGGTGCTCGGCGAGGACGGCAGCGACCTGCCGTGGCACCGGGTGCTGCGCGCGGACGGCACGCCCGCGAAGCACCTGCGGACCGAGCAGTGCGCACGGCTCCTCGAAGAGGGGGTGATCTCGCACAACGGCCGAGTTGACCTCAAGACGTACCGGTGGCGGCCCTAGCGGTTGGGAAGTTCGGCGGCGATCAACTTGACCAGCGCGCCGAGGCGCTGCCGTTCGGGCTGGATGACGGGCACGTCGCGTTCTACCAGCGGCGCGGCGGTGACCGGGCCGACGCACACGCACAGCACCCGCTCGCGCAGTGCCGCCAGCAGCGGCTCCTCGCGGTCCTGCTCGCGCGCCAGCGTGAGCAGGTTCGCCGCGGCAGGCGCGCTGGTGAACGCCAGCGCGTCGATTTCGCCAGCGATGGCGGCGTCCGCCAGCCTGACCACCGCGTCGACGTCGAGCGGCGGCAGCCAGCGATACGGCTGCGCCGCCACCACCGACGCCCCGGCGTCGGTCAGCGCGCCGACGAACTCCGGCAGGGGAGCGCCGTGCAGTTGCACCGCGATCCGCTGTCCGGCGACCCCGCGTGCCAGCAGGTGCTCGAGCATCTCGGCGTTGGTCTCCTCGGGCGCGGACCACGCCTCGGTCAGCCCCTCGCCGCGCACCGCTCCCTTCGCCTTCGGGCCGCGCACCAGCAGCGTCGACGCCTCGAACCGGCGCAGCAGCTCGTCGCCGACGCCCCACTCGCGGGCGGCGGCGACCCAGCCCCGGAAGCCCTGTCCGGTGGTGATCACGGTGATGTCGACCGGCTCGGCCAGCACGGCGTCGGTCGCCGCCTTGAGCTGGTCGTCGTCGTGCAGCCGGTCATCGGTGACGACAGCGAGGATCCGACGCGCAACTCCGTGATCTCGGTGAACATCTGGGCGTCGGCCCGGGTCG
>WHUB01000112.1 GCA_009377395.1 Actinophytocola sp.
CCCAGAGCATCGACTGCACGCGGTCGGTCACGGTGACGCCAGCGATCGCGTGCCACTGCATCAGCGCGTGCGGCCGTCGCCCGGTCGCCGCGCACACATCGGCCCAGCTGACCCGTTCGCCGCGCGCGTTGGTGACAGGATGCAGGACCCGTGCGTACGCCTCGAACCCGCGCGGAACCACCGAACCGATCACCCCACCGAACGGTCCCAAACGCGGCGCGAGCCACGCGCCAACCGCGCAGTCGCGCACCGACGTCAACCCGGCATACGCCACGGCGGAAAGTGTCCCCCGCTTGAGCCGGATACGCATCTGATTTCAACACGTCATCCGCGTTACCTCGGCTTGAGTCGAGCTCGAAATTCGGGTTTCCCTGATAAGGATGGCTGGAAGCAATGAGCACGTACGTCGAGGAGCGCAGCTTCATTGCCTCGGGAGTTTGCCGCCCTCGGGCTCGCTGGGGACCATCCGCCGCTACGACAGCGATTTCCCCGCAGCCGCAACGAAATCCGAGTCCCGCTAGATTGGGCCTCAGCATCCGCGCAAGCTGAGCGTCTCCGGTGACCGGTTCAGGCACCCGGAACCTACGGATTGAAGGCAGTGATCAACCACGGTGATCTTGAAAGGCACTTCGCGCGCACGGCATCTACTTGCGGTTTCTCCAATCTGAATATCCATCTTTGCGTTCGTGAACGGTCGATGTGGGCTCCGTTATGTCTCCGTCCCTTCTGCTGTGCTCAACGGGTCAGCAGGCGCGGCCGCGAGATGAGCCGAGCGGCGAGCATCGGCCCCTGACACACATGCTGGTGGCTGCGCCGGTTGCCCTAAAGTGCAACATGTTCTACTTTTGAGGCCGGACGACGTCCGCCGGTCGGCACGGGAGGTAGACATGGCTCGCTCACTGGCGGACAAGGTCATCGCGGTGACCGGTGGGGCGCGCGGCATCGGCGCCGCGACCGCGGCGTCCCTTACTCGCGCTGGCGCGCGGGTCGCCATCGCCGACCTCGACCTCGCGGCCGAGGCCACCACCAGTGCGGGGCCCGCCCTCGCGGTGCCGCTGGACGTGGCCGACCGTGATGCGCTGACCGGCTTCTTCGACACGGTCGAGCAGCAGCTCGGCCCGATCGACGTGCTGATCAACAACGCCGGGATCATGCCGCTCACCCGGATCGAGGACGAAGCGGACGCCACCACCGAACGCATCCTTGCCATCAACCTGCACGCGGTCATCCATGGCAGCAGGGAGGCGATCACCCGGATGCGGGCCAGGGGTAGCGGCCACATCGTGAACGTCGCGTCGGTCGCCGCGAAGATCCCGTTCCCCGGCGGCGCGACGTACGCGGCGACGAAGTCCGGTGTGTTCGGGTTCTCCGAGGCGATCAGGGCCGAGATACAGAGCTCAGGCATCGACGTCTCCTGCGTGCTGCCCGGATTCGTCCGTACCGAGCTGGCGGCGGGACTCACCGAAGTGCCGGGCTTCGCGCCGGTCACGGCGGACGACGTCGCGGCGGCCATCGTCGACACGCTGCGGCGGCCCCGGTTCGAGGTGTACGTCCCGAGGCGCATCGGCCCCACCCTGCGGTTCGGCGCGCTCACCGGCCGCCGGTTTTCCGAGTGGCTGCAACGGGTGTTGCGCGCCGAGACGCCGATGCTCGCTGCGGTCGACTCCCCCGAGCGGGCGGCCTACGAACAACGCGTGACGCCACGGAAAGGCACCCGATGACGGCGGACAGTCTCAGCGCCCCCTACACGGTCGAGTTCCCGTTCGAGCGCACGGTCGGACCGAAGATCGGGACCTTCCTCGGCGGGCTGCGCGACGGCCGGCTGTACGGTGCCCAGACCGAGCGCGGGGTGCTGTGCCCGCCGCTGGAGTTCGAGCCGGAGACCGGCGCGGAAACCGGGAAACTGGTGCCGGTTGCCGACACCGGAACCGTGACGTCGTGGACCTGGGTGCCGTCGCGGCCCGGCGACCCGGTGCCGCACGACTTCGCCTGGGCGCTCATCGCGATCGACGGCACCACCGGCGCGCTGTTCCACGCCGTCGACGTCGATGGCGACAGCGCTCGAATGGCGACCGGGATGCGCGTGCGAGCGCGATGGCGCGCCGAACGCGTCGGCCAGCTGAGCGACATCGAGTGCTTCGAGGTGGCGCCATGACCGAGCCGATCACCACCATGCCAAGTCCATTTCGGATGGACTACACCTACGTCGCCGGGACTGGCCGGTCCGTGTTCCTGCGCGGACTCGCCGAACGCAGGCTGATGGCGCGGTGCTGCGCCGGGTGCGAACAGGTGTACCTGCCGCCGCCGGAGTTCTGCTCCCGCTGTCTACGCGAGTTGGAGCCGCCGTTCGAACTGGACGGTCGCGGCGTGGTCTCGACGTTCTGTGTGGTGAGTTTCCCGTTCCCCGGCCAGCGGATCGACCCGCCGTACGTGGTGGCGCACATCCAGCCGCACGGTGCGGGCACCCGGCTGATGCACCTGGTGCGTGAGGTCGAACCGGAGGATGTCCACATCGGAATGGCAGTCGAGCCGGTGTGGGTGTCCGACGACGAGCTGGACACGTCGTTACTCAGCATCCGCCACTTCCGACCGGTCCACTACGGAGGTGCCGATGCGTGACGTCGCCGTGGTGTCCTTCGCCCAGTCGCCGTGCCAGGCAGCGAACCGGCGCGATGACATGGCCGACATTCTGCTGCCGGTGATCCGGGAAGCCGTCTACGCCGCAGGCATCGGCAGGGATGACGTCGACTTCGTCGTCTCGGGCAGTCACGACTTCTACGAGGGCCGCACGTTCTCGTACATCGAGTCGCTGGACGCGGTCGGCGCGTGGCCGCCGATCTCGGAGTCGCATGTGGAGTCAGACGCGGCATGGGCGCTGGCCGAGGCGTGGTCCTGGTTGCAGCTCGGCGAGGGCGACATCGCGCTGGTGTACGGGATCGGCCGGGGCTCGTTGCCCGCCGACCTGGACCAAGTGGTGCCCGCGCAGCTCGACCCGTACTTCCTCGCCCCGCTGGCACCGCATCGCGACGCGATCGCCGGGTTGCAGGCGCACGCCGCGATTGAGGCCGGGCTCACCAGCGAGCAGGGCATGGCCGAGGTGGTGGTCCGCTGCCTCGACGCCGCGACCGGAAACCCGTTGGCGCAGCGGTCCGGGCAGGTCGACGTCGCGCGGCTGCTCGACGCGCCGTACGTCAGCTCGCCGTTGCGGGAGCACGACGTCGCGCCCATCGGCGACGCCGCCGCCGTCGTGGTGCTCGCAGCCGACGACGCGGCACGACGTCTGGCAGAACGACCAGCGTGGGTGCGCGGTCTGGACCACCGCATGGACACCCACTATCCCGGCGTCCGGGATCTGACGACGTCCCCGTCCACCCGGCGCGCGGTCGGCAGAGCAGCCGAACTGGCGGGCTTCACGACGTCCGATGTGGACATAGCAGAGCTGCACACCGAGTACAGCCACCAAGAGGCGATCCTGACGAACGCGCTGGAGCTGAACGGCGCGGTCGTCAATCCGTCCGGTGGACCGCTCGCCGGTCGCCCGGTCACCGCGACCGGGCTGATCCGCATCGGGGAGGCGGCGCGGCAGATCCGCGACGGCAACGCCGACCGCGCGCTCGCGCACGCCACCAGCGGCCAGGCGTTGCAACAGAACCTGGTCTGCCTGCTGGAGGGAGACGGATGAGCCGCAGGGTGGCCGTTACGGGCGTCGGCCAGAGCAAGCAGGCCAAGCGCCGCGAGGTGAGCATCGGCGCGATGGTGCGTGAGGCCGTCACCGAGGCGATGGCCGACGCCGAGCTGACGTTCGCCGACATCGACGCCGTGGTGCTGAGCAAGACGCCGGACCTGTTCGACGGTGTGATGAACCCGGAGCTGTACCTGGCCGACGCGATGGGCGCGGTGGGTCTGCCGGTCACACGGGTGTTCACCGGCGGTAGCGTCGGCGGGCACGCCGCGATCTTCGGCGCGCATCTGGTGCAGGCGGGCTTGGCCGAGCGGGTGCTGGTGGTGGCGTACTCGAAGGAGTCCGAGGGCAACTTCACCTGGGCGCTCTCGCGCGGGCTGCCGTTCAGCGCGCCGCTCGGGGCCGGCGCTGGCGGGCACTTCGCGCCGGTGATCCGCGAGTACATCCGCAGGTCCGGTGCGCCGGAGCACATCGGGTGGCAGGTCGCGGTGAACCACCGGCTCAACGCCGTCCGCAACCCGTACGCCCACGTGCACCGCCCCGACATCACTGTCGAGGAGGTGCGGGACTCGCGCATGTTGTGGGACCCGATCCGGTACCTGGAGTCCTGCCCGTCCTCGGACGGCTCGTGCGCGATCGTCGTCACCGGAGAGGAACACGCCGGGCACACGCCGCGGCCGTCCGCGTGGATTCACGGCATGGCGTGGCGCACCGAGACCGGGCACTTCGCGGGCCGCGACGAGGTCAACCCGGTCGCGGGCCAGCAGTGCGCCGCCGACGCCTACCGTCAGGCGGGCATCGACGACCCGGCCGCGCAGGTCGATGTCGCGGAGCTCTACATCCCGTACAGCTGGTACGAGCCGATCTGGCTGGAGAACATCGGGCTGGCCGAGGTCGGCGGCGGCTGGAAGCTGGTCGAGGACGGCCGCACGATGTTCGACGGCGCGCTGCCGGTGAACCCGTCCGGCGGCGTGCTGTCCGGCAACCCCACCGGCGCGACCGGACTGCTGCGGTTCGCCGAGGCCGCGCTGCAGGTGCGTGGGCTGGCTGGCGAGCACCAGGTCGACGCCCGCCGCGCCATCGGGCACGCCATGGGCGGCGCGTCGCAGTTCCACGCGCTGTGGGTGGTCGGCAGCGAGAAACCGGAGGCGGCCTGGTGAGCGCATACGTCGCTGGCGTCGGCATGACGCGGTTCGGCAAGAGCGGACCTGCCTACCCCGCGCTGGTTGCCGAGGCGGTCGGGGCGGCGTTGGCGGACGCGGGCATGAGCTACGACGACGTCCAGCGCGCCGCGGCCGGCTATGTCTTCCAGCCGTCGGCGGCGGGTCAGCGGGCGCTGTACGACGTCGGTCTGACCGGTATTCCCGTCGTGAACGTGAACAACAACTGCGCCACTGGGTCAACCGCGCTGCTGCTCGCGAGGGAGTGGGTTGAGAGTGGACTGTGCGATGTGGCGCTCGCCGTTGGCTTCGAGCAGATGGCCAAGGACGCGATTGCCCGCAGTGCTAACGGCGTATCCACAATCGACCGACACCTGGATGCCATTTCACAGCGCGGGATCGCGGACGCGCCGGTGACCGCGCAGTTCTTCGGCCACGCCGCCGAGGAGCACATGCGCCGCCACGGCACCACGGCCGAGCAGCTCGCGAGCGTCGCGGTGAAGAACCACGAGCACTCCACCCGCAACCCACTCGCCCAGTTCCGGGAGCCGTACTCGCTGGACCGCGTGCTCGGCGACAAGCCGGTGCACGGTCCGCTGACCCGGTCGCAGTGCTCACCGATGTCGAACGGTGCCGCCGCGGCCGTCGTGGTGAGCGAGCGGGTCGTGCGGCACCGAGGGCTGACGGCGCAGGCGGTGGAGATCGCGGCGCAGTCCCTGGTCACCGACACGACGTCGTCGTTCGAGACCGGCTCGATGATCGACGTCGTCGGCGCACCGATGACTCGCCGCGCCGTGGACGACGTCTTCGGCCGTGCCGGGATAGGCATCGACGACGTGGACGTGATCGAGCTGCACGACTGCTTCTCGATCAACGAGATCATCAGCTACGAGGCGCTGGGCCTGTGCCCGGAAGGCAAGGGCGGCGTGCTGGCCGAGTCCGGCGCGACGACCTACGGCGGACGCTGGGTGGTCAACCCGTCCGGCGGCCTGATCTCGAAAGGACATCCGCTTGGCGCGACCGGGCTCGCCCAGTGCGCCGAGCTGACCTGGCAGCTGCGCGGCCAGGCGGGCGAGCGGCAGGTGCCGGGCGCGCGCTGGGGGCTCGCGCACAACCTCGGCCTCGGCGGCGCCTGCGTGGTGACGCTGTACTCCGCCCCATGATGCAAGGGAGAACCATGACCACGGACGCGATGCGGCAGCCCAACCACGTCGGTCACCTGACCATCGCCGCGCTGCGGCGGCACCGCGACAAGCCGGTGCTCGAGTTGGGCGACACGACGCTGACCGGCGCGCAGACGGCCGACGCGTTCAGCCAGTACGCGCAGGCGTTCGAGTCGCTCGGCCTCGGCACGTCGTCGCCGGTGGCGCTGCTCGCGCTGAACCGGCCCGAGGTGCTGATGATCATCGGCGCCGGGCAGCTGCAGGGTTCCCGGCGCACCGCGCTGCACCCGCTCGGCTCGCTCGGCGACCATGCCTACGTCCTCGACGACGCGGGCATCACGACGTTGATCATCGACCCGGTGCCCGCGTTCGTCGAGCGTGCACTCGGCCTACTCGACAAGGTCCCCGGCTTGAGCAAGGTGCTCACCATCGGGCCCGTCCCGGAGGAGCTGTCGCATGTCGGCACCGACATCGCCGGGCTGGCCGCCACCTTCGAGCCCAAGCCGCTCGAGGCCGCCGAGCTCGACCCTGAGCACATCGTCTCCATCACCTACACCGGTGGCACCACCGGCAAGCCCAAGGGCGTCATCGGCACCGCACGCTCCATCACCACCATGACGCAGATCCAGCTGGCCGAGTGGGAGTGGCCGGAGGAGCCGAGGTTCCTCATCTGCACTCCGCTCTCGCACGCGGGCGCGGCGTTCTTCGCGCCGACGCTGATCAAGGGTGGCTCGCTGGTGGTGCTGCCGAGGTTCGACCCGGCCGAGGTGCTGCGGACCATCGAGGAGCAGCGGATCACCGCGACCATGCTGGTGCCGACCATGCTCTACGCCCTGATGGACCACCCCGACTCGCGGACGCGGGATCTGTCCTCTTTGGAGACGGTGTATTACGGTGCGGCGTCGATCAACCCGGCGCGGCTGCGGGAGGCCATCGACCGGTTCGGGCCGATCTTCGCGCAGTACTACGGCCAGTCCGAGGCGCCGATGGCGATCAGCTACCTCGCCAAGAACGAGCACGACGACAAGCGGCTCGCGTCCTGCGGCCGGCCGTCCGCTTTTCTGCGGACCGCGCTGTTCGGCGAGGACGGCAACCCGGTGCCGCAGGGGGAACCGGGCGAGATCTGCGTGGCGGGCCCGCTGCTGGCCGGGGGCTACTGGCAGCTGCCCGATGCGACCGCCGAGACGTTCCGCAGTGGGGGCGCCCCCGCCAATAAGGGCGTAGCCACTGGGGGCACCCCCGCCAGTAAGGGCGTAGCCGGCGGGGGAGGGGGAGGTTGGCTGCACACCGGCGACGTCGCCCGCGAGGACGAGGACGGCTTCTGGTTCATCGTCGACCGCACCAAGGACATGATCGTCAGCGGCGGGTTCAACGTCTTCCCGCGCGAGGTGGAGGTCGCCATCGCGGAGCATCCGTCGGTCGCGCAGGTCGGCGTCATCGGCACGCCGGACGAGAAGTGGGGTGAGGCGGTGACGGCGATCGTCGTCGTGCGCGACGGCGTGCCCCGCGACGACGACGCGATCGCGCGGCTGACCGAGGAGATCAAGGCGTCCGTGAAGCAGCGCAAGGGTTCGGTGCACACGCCCAAGAGCGTCATCGTCGCGGACACGCTGCCGGTGACGCCGCTGGGCAAGCCGGACAAGAAGGCACTGCGCGCCGCCTACGCCGGCTGATCCACGCGTTCGCCGGCAACCGGACGGATCGGCGCACCACCGTTGTTCAGAACTCACTCCAACGCCCACCCAATTGGTCGTTGTGTGACCCGCTTCGTTCGAGGCCGTTTCCGCTGGGCCTCGGCTTACCCGGTGGGCCCGCTGACGCAGCGGAACGGCTGTTCCCTGGTGGCTGCGGACACCGCGCTGCCGAAGGTGCCCACGACCGCGTAGAGGAAGGTCGACTCGACATCGGTGTCGGACAGTTCGTCCGTCCATTCGAATCTGGCGATGTCGTTGCCGGGCTGGTCGCGGTAGGAGCGCATCTCGCCCTCCGATGGCAGTCTCTTGCCGTCGGCGCTACAGGCGCGGGATGCGTCGCCGTGATCGTTCGCGCTGCGGGGGTGCTCTTCGAAACAGAGCCCGAGGTACAGCTCTGTTCCCGCCGGGCAGCTGAGCAGGTAGGTGGCGCCGTCCAACCCATCCAGCAGGTCGGCGTTGGCAACCTTCCCGGTGGCGTCGGCCGCCGCCGCGACGGCGGCGAGAACTGACTTCTTGATCGTGACGTGCATGGCCCGGCCCCATCGCCGGGCAAGGCGTTACGCTTTTCGGAACCGCTGTTGCAAGGCCAGGTACTCCCGGCCTTCGGGGGTTATTCGCACGAACCGTTTCAGGTCGAACTCCTCGGTCGTCCTGTTCTCGTAGGAGTTCTTGATGTCGATGATCCCGTGCCCTGGTGCCGGTTCGATGAACCCCAGCGCGTCGAGCCGGTGCAGCTCCTCCACCATCTTCCAGCCCATACTTCCGTAGCTGACGACGGCGGGGCCGTCGCCACCGATCGTGGCCAGGTGGCGGAGTTCGTGCGTGGTCAGGATGCCGCTGAGCGCGATCTGGAGGGCGCGCAGTTCCTCCGCGAGTACCTCCTG
>WHUB01000113.1:0-565 GCA_009377395.1 Actinophytocola sp.
CGGGGCGCCCGGCTGCTGCACGAAGGGTAGCGACCGGAAGTCCGCGCGAACCTCGCTGCTACTGATACGCGTGCGCACGTAGCCGCGTTGGTAGCTGTAGTACCGGACGTGCGGGTTCGCCTCCTTGATTTCGTCGCCGTTCTTGGTGCGCTCAGCGCCGTCGCCGTCTGAGGTGATGGAGGTAGCCACCAGCTCGGTGCCGACCGTTGCGGAGTCGGGGTCGTTGAAGTCGGCCTTCAGGTCGTTGGCCCAGTGCGAGTGCACATCTCCGGTGAGGACGACGGGATTACGCAGGTCGGGGAAGCCTGCCATGATCCGCTGCCGGGACGCCACATAGCCGTCCCACGAGTCCATGTTGAGCAGTTGAGACGGACCGGAGTCCATGTCCATCTGTGCGAACCACACCTGCTGCCCGAGCAGGTCCCAGCGAGCGTTCGACTCGCGGAAGCCGTCGAGCAGCCAGCGCTCCTGCTCGTCGCCGGTGATGCTGCGCTCCGGGTTCAGCCGCTCCCCGCAGCCGGCCTTGGCGCCATCCCCGCAGGCCTGGTCGTCGCGGTACTGCCGG
>WHUB01000113.1:575-8367 GCA_009377395.1 Actinophytocola sp.
TCGAGCATGTGGAACGTGGCGAGCTGACCCCACCGCACGCGCCGGTAGAGCTGCATGTCGATCCCGGCAGGCACGGAGGTACGACGCAGGGGCATGTTTTCGTAGTAGGCCTGGAAGGCGGCCTTGCGCCGCTCCAGGAACTCCGGCCCGGGCTTGCCCGGCTCCTCGGGGATCTCGTCGGCCCAGTTGTTTTCCAGTTCGTGGTCGTCCCACACTACGAGCCACGGTGCGACCGCGTGCGCGGCCTGCAGGTCAAGGTCGGCCTTGTACTGGGCGTGCCGCTGCCGGTAGTCGGCCAGGGTCTTGGTTTCCGAGCCGTTGTGATCACGCACGTTGCCGCCGGGCGCGACGTAGTAGTTCGGTTGGTACTCGTACTGGTAGTCGCCGAGGTGCAACACCAGGTCAGGGTGGTCCTCGGCGAGTCGCCGGTAGGCGGTGAAGTAGCCGTGCTCGTACTGGGAGCAGGAGGCGAAGCACATCGTCAGCGCGATGTCCGAGGCATCGAGCGCGGGCGCGGTGCGGGTGCGGCCGGCCGGCGAGATGTGAGTGCCGACCCGGAACCGGTAGAAGTACTCCCGCCCGGGCACGAGCCCGTCCAGTTCGACGTGCACGCTGTGGGCCAGCTCCGGCCGAGCATCGGTGGTGCCTCGGCGTACCACTCTGGTGAAGGTCTCGTCTTCGGCGAGTTCCCACTGCACGGCAACCGAGCGGCTCGGCATTCCGCCGGAGCCGTCCTCGGCCAGCGGCTCGGGCGCCAGCCGAGTCCACAGCACCATGCCGTCGGGTGTGGGGTCACCGGAGGCGATGCCGAGCGTGAACGGGTCGGCGAGACGGCGCGACGGCGCGGGGATGGCGAACGCACTCGGCATCGCGACACCGGCGGTGAACAGACCGGCTGCGGCGCTGCCGCCCAGCAGGATCGATCGGCGGGAAACGGATCGTCGGTCGGAAGGAGTGGGAGCAGGCACAGTGAACCTCCGATGATGGCCTCTCGGACCTGATCACTGCATCGCGCCGGAATGACCACCGGAAATAGCCGCGCTTGACGGCTCGCCACGAACGGGTGAATTCACTGTTGTCCGCATCGGACGGGCCAAGCGCGCACTGCGCCTGAACGGGCTACGCGGGCATCACGGCGTGAACAGCTGCCGAGGAATGTGCGATGCCGCTGCCTCGAGCCGGCTCCGGTCGAGCCCCTCGGCGGCGAGGATGTCGATCAGCCGCAGCAGCGCGTCGGCCGGGGCCGGGGAGGTGGGTTGCCCTGCGTCGGAGGAGAGCACCAGCCGCTCCCCCGCCGCTTCGGCGGCCCGCGCCAGCAGCGCCGGGTTGCTGCCGGGCTGGTGCAGCAGCTGGTAGGCGGTGATCTCGGCGTAGGCGCCGGTCTCGACGAGACTGCGAACATCCTCCGGGGCGAGCCCGGGCACGGTGTAGCTGGGGTGGGTCAGCAGCACTCGCCGGACGCCGAACCGACGGGCCCGCTCGACCAGCCAGCCGCATTCGTCGCCGCTGAGGTGGCCGGTGGCCAGCACCGCGTCGTGGTCGGCGATCAACCGCAGCACGGCATCGACCTCCGGCTCCCGGCTGGGATCGACCGGCGGGATCGCGTAGCTGTGCCGGGGCAGTATCGGCTCGTGGTCGCACAGCCGGGGCAGCCCGGCGGCCTGCTGGGTGTGGGCATCCGCGGTCGGCATCCAGATCACCCGGCCGCCGCCGCCGAGAGCGGCGGCCACCGCGCTCGGGTTGACCCCACCGGTGTGCTGGTTGAGTGCCAGTCCACCGTAGACGGCCATCCCGAAGCGGTCGGCAGCGGCGTGTGCCCGACCGACGGTCGACTCGTAGTGTCCTTTGAGGACGAACCCTTCGAAGTCCGCCGTGGCATAGGATCTTGCGACGGCCGCGTCGTCGCCGATGCGGTCGAGCACGTCGGGCGCGGCGTGCACGTGGGTGTCGAACATCTAGAGCCGCTCCGATTCCCGTGCGATGAGGTCGGCCCGGGACTCCCGTAACAGCGGAAATCGTTGGCGCAGCTCTCGGAGTTCGGCCAGATCGAGCGAACAGTCGAGCCGTCCTGGCTCCGGGCCCAGCCGGCCGAGCACCTCGCCCGAGGGATGGACTACCCGGGAGCCGCCCCAGAACGTCTGGCCGCTTTCCCGGCCGGAGCGGTTGACGAAGACGACGAAGGACTGGGTCGCCATCGCGGCGTGCAGCAGCAGCACCTCCCAGGCGCGGTCGTTGGACACCCCGGCATAGGACTCGATGCTGTTGGCGACCACGACCAGCACCTCGGCGCCTGAGTGCGCGGCCAGCCACGGCAGCGGTGGTTGCCACGCGTCGTTGCAGACCAGCATGGCCAGCCGGGTCCCGGCGATGTCGTGGCACCGCAACCGGTCGCCGGGGCGGAAGAACTTGCCCTCTTCCCACACGTGGTAGTCGACCAGATACAGCTTGCGCTGCACGCCGACGTCGTCCGCCGTGATCAGGGCCGCACTGTTGTGCAGGTGGTGGCCGGCCGCCTCGGCGAACCCGGTCACCACCGCCGGTCCATGGCCACCGAGCGTGGCCAGCCGGGCATCGGCCGGATCGAGCCCGGTCACCTCGGTCAGGTCGCCGAGGTGATATCCGTGGCTGGCCAGCTCCGGCGCCACCACGACATCCCGGTCGGCGGACCGTGCGACGGCGGCGTCGAGGCGTTCGAGATTGCCGTCGACGTCGCCGAGCTTCGGGTCGGTCTGCAGCAGACCGACCCGAAGCCGGTCACTCCGCACCGACGAATCCCTTCTTCACCAGCCAGTCGTGCGCGGTCTGCTCCGGGGTCGCGCCCTGGACGTCCACCCGCGCGTTGAGCTGCTGCAAGGTCGTGTCGGTCAGCGCGGACGAGACCGGCTCCAGCACCTCGGCGATCTGCGGGTGCTTCTTCAGCACGCTGCTTTTGACCGTGACGGCGGGGTTGTAGGCGATGAAGAACTTCTTGTCGTCCTCGAGGACCGTGAGGTCGAGTGCCTCGATCCGGCCGTCGGTGGCGAACACCTCGCCGAACTCACACGGGTCGGCCTTGTCGATGGAGTCGTAGATCGCGCCCGCGGCCAGCTCGGAGACCTCCGACTGGGGCAGGCTGAACTGGTACTCCTTCTGCACCCCGGGCCAGCCGTCACTGCGGCCGAAGAACTCGGCGGCACCGCAGAAGCTGGCCTGGCTCGGATTGCGCTTTGCCAGGGCCGCGTAGTCGGACAGGCTCGTGACGCCGAGCTTGTTCGCGGTCTCGCGGCTTGCCGCGAGCGCGTAGGTGTTGTTCGCGGGCGCCGGGTCGAGCCAGGTGATGCCGTTCGTTTTCTTATCGCGCGACGCGACAGCGTGATACAGCTTGCTCGGGTCGCTGATCGGGTCGCTCTCGCCAAGGTAGGTGGCCCAGCCGGTGCCGGTGTACTCCCAGTACATGTCGATGTCACCGCTGTTCAGCGCGGCTCGGGTGGAGCTTGACCCGGACAGGCCGCAGGATCGTTCCACCTCGGCACCGGCGGACTCCAGCGCCTGCGCGGTGATCTCGCACAGCACGAGCTGTTCGGTGAACTCCTTGCCACCGACAGCCAGCTGCGCCCCCGAGAGGTCTCCCGCTTTGGCGAGTGACCCGGCGGAGACGTCCATCGACGGTTCCTCGTTGAGCATGCACCCGGCGAGCAGCAGCGGAGCGGCCATGGTGGCCGCTATCCGGGCGAGCAGTCCCTTTTTCATGAGCACCTTCCTTGATGTTGTGGTCACAGGCCCCGGGGGCGGAGCCGGGTCTCGGCGACACCGGCCAGCCAGTCGACAAGCAGGGCCAGGGCGATGGTGAGCAGGCAGCCGGAGAGCAGGATGGGCATGCGGTAGAACACGATGCCGCGCTCGATGAGGTCACCGAGGCCACCGGCGTCGGTGTAGGTGGCCAGCGTGGCCACACCCACGTTGAGGATCAGGGCGACGCGGATGCCCGCCAGCATGACCGGCACCGCCAGCGGCAGCTCGACCGTGAACAGGATCCGCCGCGAGCCCATGCCCATGCCTCGCGCGGCGTCGATGATCGAGCGATCGACGTGGCGCAGCCCGACCATCGTGTTGCGCAGCACCGGCAACAGCGCGTACACCACCAGCGAGATGACCGCCATGGCGAAGCCCACGTCGTAGAGCAGCGCGAGCAGCACCAGGATGCCGATGGACGGGATGGCCTGGCCCGCGTTGGCGACCGCGAGCACCGGCGGCTGCAACGGTCCCGCCGCGGGACGGCTCAGTAGGATCCCCAGTGGCACACCGAGCGCGACGACGACCAGGGTCGAGACGATCACCAGGCGGACGTGCTCGCCCAGCCGCACCAGCAGTTCGCCGAAGGCGAGCGATCTGGCTTCGATCGCATCGAGATCGGCGACCTGGATGTAGACCAAGACGCCCGCGACCAGCAGCCCGGCCACCAGCGGTGGCACGAACGAGCTCCTCGGCGCCGCTTCGGCCGGTGCCGGCGCGGTGGCGTTGTCGCGCAACGAGAGCGCGCGAGTCATGACGCCACCGCGCTTTCGTCCCGCGCCGCCGTTGCCAGCAGCATGTCTTGCACCGTCAGCGAACCACGGCCCCGAACGACGGCGGAGTCGAGCCCTGCGGCAAGGATCTTCTCCAGCACTGCCGAGACCGTCTCGCCGGGGTCGACCTCGATGCCGGTACCGGTCGAGGTTTCCGGCACGGCGGGCAGGTCACCGACGCGCAGCAACGAGAGTCGGCGGATGGCCGCGCCGTCACCGATGAACGAACGTACGAACTCGTCGGCCGGACTGGTCAAAATCGCCAGCGGGGTGTCCAGCTGCGCCAGCCGGGCATCCTCGTCGAAGATCGCGATGCGGTCCCCGAGGCGCAACGCCTCGTCGATGTCGTGGGTGACGAACACGATGGTCTTGCGGATCCGCGCCTGTAGCTTGAGGAACTCGTCCTGCAGATGCCCTCGGGTGATCGGGTCGATGGCGCCGAACGGCTCGTCCATCAGCATGACCGGCGGGTCGGCGGCCAACGCCCGCGCGACCCCGACGCGTTGCTGCTGGCCACCTGAGAGCTGCTTCGGGTATCGGGACCGGTAGGTGTCAGGGTCGAGACCGACCAGGTCGAGCAACTCGTCGACCCGCTGCCGGATCCGCTCCTTGCTCCAGTCGAGCATCTTCGGCACCAGACCGACGTTCTCGCCGATCGACAGATGCGGCAGCAGCCCGACCTGCTGAATGACGTATCCGATGTGGCGACGCAGCTCGTCCGGGTCGACGTGCGCGGTGTTCTTCCCGTCGACCCAGATCTCGCCGCCGGAGGGCTCGACAAGCCGGTTGATCATGCGCAGTGTCGTCGTCTTCCCGCAGCCGGACGGCCCGACCAGCACGAGGAACTCGCCGCGCGCGATGTCGATGCTCAGCGGCCGCACGGCGTCGGCATCGGAAGCGGGATAGCGCTTGCTCACCTCGCGCAGGCTGATCTCCACATCGGACTGCGCGCCGGTGCCGGGGTGGAATTGCTCAGGCATGAAGACCTCGCGGTGTTGTGATTTTGCCGATGAGGACGAACAGAACATCCAGCAGCAGCGCGACCGCCACGATCGCGACGACGCCGCTGAGGGTTTCGTTGAGCGCGTTGGCGCCACCCATGCGCGCCAGGCCCCGGAATATCAGCTCGCCGAGACCTGGCCCGCGCACGGCCGCACCGATCGCCGCGATCGCCACCGTCATGATCGTGGCGACCCGGATGCCGTTGAGGATCACCGGCCACGCCAGCGGGAGCCGGACGATCCGCAGTAGCCGTCCCGAGCTCATCCCCATGCCCCGGGCGGCATCGATCACCGCGCTGTCGACGTGCTCGAGCCCGGTGACGGTATTGCGCAGGATCGGAAAGATCGCGTAGACGGTGAGCGCGAGGATGGTCGGCGCCACGCCGAGCCCGAACACCGGGATCAGCAGCCCGAACAGCGCGAACGACGGAATGGTCAGGATGGTGCCGGAGACGGCCAGCAACGCGGACCGAGCCCTCGGCGACCGTTCGGTGCCGATCGCGACCCCGACGCTGATGGCGGTCGCCAGCCCCACGGCGAGCAGGACCACCTGCAGATGTTGCAGCAGCAGGAAACTGATGATCTCGAAGTTGCCCGCCACGTAGTCGACGAAGCTCATCGGCCTCCTTCCCCCGCGCCGACCGAGGCCCGGTCGAACGCGTCACCAAGGAAGCCGTCGACCACCTCGATCATGTACTTGAAGGTGGGGTCGTCGTCGAACATCCATTCCGTGTGTCCTTTGCCTTCGAGCAGTTCGAGCTGTTTCGGCTCGTCGGCCGCCGCGTACAACGCGTGCGCCTCGTCCACCTTGTGCAGCTGGTTCTGGTCGCCGTGCACGATCAACAACGGCCGCGGCGACAGCTTCGCGGCATGCTCCTCGGGGCGGAACCGCAGCAGGTACTCGGCCGACTCCAGCGTCACGCCGCTGCCGAACCCGTGTGCCTTGTACAGCTCGTCCCCCACATAACCGTCCGTCTGCTCATCGAGATCGAGCCGGACGATGTCCCACGGGGAGGTGATCTCCGAACGTCCCACCTCGCTGCGACGCTGCCGGTCCGCCTCGATCCGGCGGACCAGGCTCCGCCACGACGTCTCGTCGTGCATGCTTCGTGTCGAGCGGTAGCCGTCGGCGATCCCGTTGCAGCAGGCGACGGCCCGTACCCGGGGGTCGTCGGCAGCGGCCGAGACGACGACGCCACCGCCGAGGCCCCAGCCGAGCAGCGCGATCCGCTCCGCGTCGACGTCGTGGTGCCCGCTGACGCGATCGACCGCCGTTCTGACGTCCACCGCCCACTCCTGCGGCACGAGTCTGCCCCGCTCGCCCTCGCTCAACCCGAACCCGCGATAGTCGAACGCGAGCACCCCGTAACCGAGCGGGGCCAGCGCCCGCGCGAACCGCTCCGGGTGGATCACCTTCAAACCCTGGTAACCGCTGGCCGCGACCACCACCGGGTACGGCGCCGCCTGCCCACCGTCGTCAGGCAAATGCAGGTCGGCGTCGATCCGATGGCCGTCGCTGAAGAACGGAAGCGGAATGCTGGGCATGTCAGGTCTCCTTGGGATGGTCGTCTCGTGAGCTGGGAGGTGACGACAGCGAACGGCTGAGATGCGTCGCTGCCTGGACGACGTGGTTGCCCGCCGATGCGGTCCGGTCGCGGAACCGGTGGGCAGGGGCCGAGATGTTGAGGACGGCGACGATCCGGCCATGCACGTCCCGCACCGGGGCGCCAACGGCGCAGAGATCGCCGTCGAACTCCCCGTCGACAACGGCGAACCCGCGCCCGCGCGCCTCGCCCACTCGCTTGATCAGATCATCGACGTCGGCCGGTGCTTTCGGGCCGGGCCCCGGCACGAAGCCCTCGCCGTACAGCGTGCGGATCTCCTCGTCGGAGTGATCGAACAGCAGCGCCCGTCCGGACGACGTGCAGTTCACCGGCGAGGTCCGCCCGACCCAGCCGATCGCCTCGACCGCGCGCTGCGGGCTCTCCGACAGGATGGTGAAGACGTCATTGCCCCGGCGGATACTCAGGTGGCAGCGCTCCCGCACCAACTGGGTCAACCTGCGCATCACCGGCGGGGCCAGCAGCAACAGCCGCTGATCACCCGCCTTCGCCGCGATCGTGAACAACCGCCAGCCGAGGTGATGCCTGCCCTCGTCGGATCGTTCGACGAGGCCGAGCTCGGTCAGCGGCCGCAGCTGCCGCGACACGATCGAGCGGTCACGCCCCATCGCCCTGGCGAGCTCGG
>WHUB01000114.1:0-349 GCA_009377395.1 Actinophytocola sp.
GGCCACTGCACACGCTCCTCGGTCGCACCTACGTTGGCCTGGCAGGGACGGCGTTGCTCACCGCCCCTGTTCACCTCAACTCTACGGATCCGGTCGTGAGTTCCCGATCTGGCCCGCGATTTCGACGCATCCTAATCCGAGGTGGTCACGACCGCACGATAGCGCCGTAACCAGGTGATGACCTTCGCCTGGCACCATGGGTAACTATGGAAAGGCCCGATTCCGGTGCGGTCGAACCCGCCGTGCCCGACAGCACGGACAGCGCGACGGTGAATCTCGCCAGCGCAGCCCGCGAGGTGGACGAGTTCGTGGCGGCGGCAGGCTGGGAGCAGCCGCCACAGCTGTTCGC
>WHUB01000114.1:359-8073 GCA_009377395.1 Actinophytocola sp.
GCTCGACACCGAGTCGCGGCTGACCCCGGTCGCCCAGGAGTCGCTACCCGAGTCCGACCTCGGCGACTCGCTCGCCAAGATCGCGTGGCCGGAGACCGTGACGGGGTGCGCGCTCGCGCAGGAGATCGTCGTGCTGCCCCCCGGCGCGGAGTCGGACCTCGAGGAGGCCGCCGGTGAGGCGGAGGACGTCGAACGGCTGCAACGCGCGGCGGCCAACCATCCGCAGCGCACCGAGGCGCGGCTGATCGCGGCCGTCTCCCGCGACGGCGCCCGCGCCTGTGTGATGCGGCTGCGGGGCAAGGGCGAGAACGTCGAGGGCGAACCGGACGAGGTCATCGAGCATCCCGACCTCGCGCCGAACCTGCTCGACGCGCTCGCCGCGACGCTGGAGCCCTGACCGGCGCGTCAGCCCGCCGAGCAGGTGGGCGGCTGCTCGCCCGCCGCGATCTTCTTCAACGCCCCGACCGCGTCCGCCAGGGTGCCGACCCGCACCAGCCGCAGGCCCTCCGGCGCGGTGCTCACCGCCTCGGCGCAGTTGGCCTTGGGCACGAGGAAGGTCCTCGCGCCGTCCTCCTTGGCCGCGATCAGCTTGAACTCGATTCCCCCGATCGGGACGACCTCGCCGTCCTCGCTGATCTCGCCGGTGCCCGCGACGTGCTCGCCCCCGGTGAGCTCGCCCGGGGTGAGCCGGTCGACGATCGCCGTGGCGAACATCAGGCCGGCCGAGGGACCGCCGATGTCGGACAGGCTGATGTCGATGTCGAAGTCGACCTTCGCCTGGTCGGTGAGCAGCAGGCCCATGAAGCCCTGCTTGCGCTCGTCGCCCGCGCTGCCGAGCGTGATGGTCTTGCCCTGGGTGAGCACGCCGTCGCGCCGGAAGCTCACCGGGATGGTCTCGTTCGGACGGGTGTCCTCGAGCGCCTTGTGCACGTCCTGCGTGCTGCTGACCTTCATGCCGTCGACGGCCACGAGCTCGTCCCCCGCTCGCAGCACCTGCGAGGACGGGCCGCCCTTGATGACCTGCTGGGTGACCACCTTCGTCGGGTAGTCCAGGTAGCTCAGCGCCGCGACCTCCGCGCTGCTCTGCGAGGCCTGGAACATCTGCGCGTTCTGCTTCTCGACCTGCTGTTCCGTCGAGCCGGGCGGGAAGTACAGCTCGCGCGGCGCGAGCGCGTAGCGGCCGCTGATCCACATGCCGAGCCCGTCGAGCAGCCGGACGTCGTCGGAGAGCGACACCGTGGTCAGCCGCAGCTCGCCACCGGTCTTGTAGGTATCGGTGCCGTCGATCTTGACCACGGGCCCCTTGGCCGTGGTGGCGAGGGTGTCGAAGGTCGGGCCGGGCCCGAGTGCGACATAAGGGACCCTGACGAACATACCGATCGCGAGGAACGCCGCGGCGACGAGCACGCTCAGCAGCACCGTCCAGCCACGTCGCGACAGCCCCCGGCTGGTCTGACGCTCGTCCGACCGCCAGGCGTCGGCTTCCGTCGCTGCTTCGCCGGGGGAAGTCCCCGTGCGGGAGTTGTCCGGTTCGCTCACAGCTGAGTGCCCTACTACGTCAGGTGTTGATCGTCGTTCACACGGCACGACCTAGGTTACGGGCAGCATCTGAGGGCGCTCGTGCGGCCTCACCACGTCACCCGGTCGGTTCATCCGCGTACCGTGGGGGTATGAGCGACTTCCCGTTCGGGTTCGGCCCGTCTGATCCTGACCGCCGCGGCGAGGGCGAGCCGGACGACAAACAACAAGGTGGTACCGAGGCGTTCAACCAGCTCGGCCAGATGCTCACCCAGCTCGGCCAGATGCTCAGCCAGGCGGGCAGTTCATCCGGTCCGGTGAACTACGACCTGGCCAAGCAGATCGCGCTGCAACGGCTCGGCAGCGAGGGTGGCGAGCAGTACGGCTTCGGCAAGGACGACGCGTCCGGCGACACGGCGGTGCGCGATGCGGCGCATCTCGCCGAGCTGTGGCTCGACGCCGCCACGATCCTGCCCGCCGGCGCCACCACCGCGGTGGCGTGGTCGGCGCGCGACTGGGTGGAGAAGACCCTGCCGACCTGGCAGCGACTGTGCGATCCGGTCGCCACCCGCGTCTCGTCGGCGTGGACCGAGGCGCTGCCGGACGAGGCCAAGCAGGCCGCGGGCCCGCTGCTGTCGATGGTCGGGCAGATGGGCGGCATGATGTTCGGCTCGCAGCTCGGCAACGCGCTGGCACAGCTCGGCTCCGAGGTGCTGACCTCGACCGACGTCGGGCTGCCGCTCGGGCCGACCGCGACGTCGGCGCTGCTGCCTGCCAACATCGAGAAGTTCACCGAGGGCCTCGAGCGACCGAGCAGCGAGGTGCTGGTGTTCCTCGCCGCCCGCGAGGCGGCGCATCAGCGGCTCTTCGCCCACGTGCCGTGGCTGCGGCAGCGGCTGCTCGACACCGTGGAGGAGTTCGCCCACGGCATCTCGGTCGACACCAGCGCGATCGAGGACATGGCCACCAAGATCGACCCGTCGAACCCTGCCAGCATCGAGGAGGTCATGTCCTCCGGTCTGCTCGAACCGCAGCGCACCGACGAGCAGCAGACGGCGCTGACTCGGCTGGAGACGCTGCTCGCGCTGGTCGAGGGCTGGGTCGACGTGGTGGTGGCCGAGGCCGTCGGCGAGCGGCTTCCCGGCGCCGACGCGCTGCGCGAGACGCTGCGCAGGCGGCGCGCGACCGGTGGCCCCGCCGAGCAGACCTTCGCCACGCTGGTCGGCCTGGAGCTGCGGCCACGCAGGCTGCGGGCGGCCTCGTCGCTATGGAAGCTGGTCGGCGACCGGCATGGCGCCGAGACCCGCGACGGGCTGTGGTCGCACCCGGACTTCGTGCCCACCTCGGCGGACCTCGACGATCCGCTCGAGTTCGCCGAACGGCTCTCGACCGGCGACATGGCGGACATGGACCCGATCGCCGAGATCAAGCGCGCCGAGCAGCGGGAACGCTCGAACGACACCGGCGAGGACGGTGGCGAGCGGGACGACACGTAGCGACGCCGCGTCGTCCTACGCACCATCGGACTCGCCTGGTTCGCCGTCGATGCCCGCGATGCCGAGACCGGCCGCCGCCGAGAGCCCCTCGAGGTAGCCGATGGCCCGCTCGGTCTTCTCGTAGCGGCGGCACAACGCCCAGAACTTGTCGTTGTGGTTGTGCACCAGCAGGTGGGTCAGCTCGTGCACCAGGACGTAGTCGAGCACCCACGACGGCACGTCGCGAAGCCGGTCGCTGATCCGGATGGTGCCCTGCGTCGGGGTCGCCGAGGCCCAGCGGGTGCGCATCGGCGGCACCCACCGCACGCTCGCCGGGGTGGCCTTGCCGTCGAGGTACCGATCCGACAGCTCAGCGCAGCGGGCGAGCAGCGCTTCGTCGGACCGGCGCGCGGGTGACTTCTTGCGCACCTCGGTGCGATGCAGCCTGCGCTCCATCTCCGCCACCCACTTGCGCTCCTCCGCCGCGCTCATGCGCGCCGGAAGCAGCACCACCATCGTGTCCCCATCGATGTACGCCGACACGGTGCGGGTGCGGCGCTTGCTCCGCCGCACCTCGACGCGCCTGGCCGTGCCACGCTCGGCGGATTCGAGCATGGCCAGCTGGTCGGTCGGGCGCTTCTTCCGATGAGGCACGGACCCACCGTAGAGGCAGTGACCGACAGACGGGAGCACGATCTCGCAACGTCCGAGCCAACGGATCCACTGGCGGGTCGAGATATCCCCAGGTCGTGCGACACGACCCCGTACGGCTCGACCCCGGCGATGCTGGCGGCATGACCCTCACCACTACGACGACACCGGCCACGCTCCCGCGGCTCCCCAGGCTGGTCGCAGGCGTCAGGGCGCTCCAACGCAGCCGGAGCGAGGTCCAGGTCGGCCTCGACCCCCGGCACGCCGTCGTCATCGAGAACCTGCCACCGGCGCTCGCCCGCATCCTGTGCTCGCTCGACGGCAGAGCAACCGCCGCTGCCCTGCTGGAACGAGCGGGCGCCGCGCACGCGCCGAGGCTGCGCCGGGTCCTCGACGCGCTGGCCACGCGCGGGCTGCTCACCGACGGCGGGGGTTCCCACACCCGGCGGGACTTCGGGCTGTGGCCGCTGCGCACCGGGGTGCCACCCGACGCGTTCGCCCGGCGCGTCCGGCAGACGTCGATCGTCGTCGACGGCGAGGGCCAGCTCGCCGTCGCCGTCGCCAGGCTGCTGGCGGTGTGCGGGGTGGGCCATGTCGCCGCCGAGTCGGCGGGCCGGGTCACCGAGGCGGACGCGGGCGTCGGCTACCCGTGGCACGACGTCGGCAGGCGCAGGCGCGACGCCATCGCGGCCGAGGTGAGCAGGGCCAGCCCAAGGACGTCGACCGCGCCGATGCCGTCGGGCCGGGGGCCGGACCTGCTCGTGCTCACCGACACGCTCGTGCTGCCGCCGCACCGGGTCGACCAGCTGATGGGCGAGCGGCAGCCCCACCTGCCGGTGCGGTTCCGGGACGGCACGGGCGTCGTCGGACCGCTGGTGCTGCCCGGCAGGACGAGCTGCCTGCGCTGCGCCGACCTGCACCGATGTGACCTCGACCGGAGCTGGCCCCGGGTGGCCAACCAGCTGATCGGCCGCTGCGGCCACGCCGATCCCGCCAGTGTGGCGGCCACGGCCGCACTCGCGGCGGGACAGATCCTGCGCGCCGTGCAAGACGGCGGCGAGCGGCCGCCGCTGTGGAACGCGACGCTGGAGCTCGACGTCGTCAGCGCGGCGGTGACACGACGCACATGGCTGCCGCATCCGCGCTGCACCTGCGACGCGCCGCTCGGGTAGGAGCGTCCGTCGCATCACGGGCGCGGAACGATGTCGTGTTGCCCGCGACGTCAGGCAGAATCGAGGCCATGACCGACACCGCCGCCGAGGACCGCGGCCTGCCGAGCGGCACCGCGGCCCGCGCCGCCAGGCTCGCGAGCCTGCCGCTCGGCTTCGCGGGCCGCACGATGTCGGGCTGGGGCAGGCGGCTGACCGGGCAGCAGGCCGAAGAGATCAACGCCGAGATGGCGGGGAGGATGGCCGAGCAGCTCTTCCAGGTGCTCGGCACGCTCAAGGGCGGCGCCATGAAGTTCGGGCAGGCGCTGAGCGTGTTCGAGGCGGCGATCCCGGACGAGTACTCGGCGCCCTACCGGGAGGCGCTGACCAAGCTCCAGTCGTCCGCGCCGCCGATGCCCGCCAAGCAGACCCACCGGGTGCTCGACGAGCAACTCGGCTCGGCGTGGCGCACCCGGTTCCGCGAGTTCGACGACGAACCGGCGGCGTCGGCCAGCATCGGGCAGGTGCACCACGCGGTCTGGCACGACGGCCGTGAGGTCGCGGTCAAGGTGCAGTATCCCGGCGCGGACGAAGCGCTGCGCAGCGACCTGCGGCAGCTGATGCGGTTCAGCAGGCTGTTCCAAGCGCTCGCGCCGGGCACCGAGGTGAAGCCGCTGCTCGCCGAGCTGTCGGACCGGATGAACGAGGAGCTGGACTACCGGGGCGAGGCGAGCTACCAGCGCGCGTTCGCCACCGAGTTCGACGGCGACCCGCAGTTCGTGGTGCCGAAGGTGGTGGCGAGCTCGCCGAAGGTCGTCGTCTCCGAATGGGTCACCGGGACACCGTTCGCGTCGATCATCGCCAACGGCGACACCGCCAGCCGCAACCAGGCGGGCAGGCTACTGCTCGAGTTTCACTACTCGTCGCCGGAACGGGTCCGGCTGCTGCACTCCGACCCACATCCCGGCAACTTCATGCTGCGCGACGACGGCAAGCTGTGCGTGATCGACTTCGGCGCGGTGGCGCGGCTGCCGCGCGGCATCCCTCGCGGGCTCGGCCAGATCACCCGGCTCGCGCTCGACGGCAAGCAGGAGGAGCTGATGGCGGTGCTGCGCGAGCACCGCTTCGTCAAGGACGGGACCGGCGTCAAGGCCGAGGACGCGGTGGCCTACCTGGCGCCGTTCACCGAGCCGCTGGCGCACGAGACGTTCACCTTCAGCCGCGACTGGCTGCAGCGGCAGGCCACCCGGGTCGGCGACGTCGGCAGCAAGGACTTCCGCACCGGGCGGCTGCTGAACCTGCCCGCCGAGTACCTGCTGATTCACCGCACCACGGCGGGCAACACCGGCATCCTGTGCCAGCTCGGCGCCGAGGTCGCGGTGCGCGAGATCGCGGACAGGTGGATTCCCGGCTTCACCGACTGAGCACCACCGAGTTGTCCACAGCGACGGCCTGGATCGCCCCTGGTGGACCATTCGCACCGAGAGTTGTCCACAGTTCCGGCAATCCCGCCCATCCCCAGCCGCACGCCGTAATGCTGGGAGCATGACAAGGCCACATCGCACTCTCCGGGTCGCTCCGCGCTTCATCCGAGACGGCATCGCGACCACGACGGCACTCCGCGACGCCGGGGTGAGCAAGGGCATGATCAGCGCGCGGTGCCGCCCCGACGGGCCGTGGCAACGGCTGCTGCCCGGCGTGGTGATGCTGACGACCGGGCCGCCTACCCGGCGGCAGCAGTTGCGATGCGCGGTCGAGTACGCGGGCAAGGACGCGGTCATCACCGGGGAAGACGCGCTGCTCGCGCACGGCGTCCCGCTGACGCCGCAGCACTCGGTGCGCCTGCTCGTGCCCACCGGCAAGCGACTCTCGCCGCGTGAGTTCGTCGTGCTGGAGCGCAGCAACCGGCTGCCCCGGCCGGTGGTCGTCGACGAGCTGCCGTTCGCGCCGCCGGCACGCGCCGCGATCGACGTCGCCCGCGCGACCCGCGACGCGATGGTGCTGCGGTCGGTGCTGGCCATGGTGCTGCAACAGGGCCTGTGCACACCGGCCGAGCTCACCGAGGAGCTCGACGCGGGCAACCAGCGCGGCTCGGCCGCCGTCCGCATGGCGTTGCGCGACTCCGACCTGCTGGCGGCGATGTTCCTGCACGCGCAGGCCAACCGACTGCTGGACGCGGCGCCGCTGCCCCGGCCCCGCTGGCACGTCACCATCACCGACCAGCAGCGGCAGGTGCTCGGCTACGCGGACGCCTGGTGGGACGAGGTGGGACTCGCCTGGCAGATCCAGCGGCAGGAGTCGGCGTCGCACTCACCACCGCACCGGCATCTCCGCTTGACGGCGGCCGGAGTGACCGTGGTCCGCACCAGCGCCGAGCAGGTGCTCACCGCCGAGGACGACACGGCGGTCCGGAGGCAGATCGTGCGGGCGCTCGCCTCGGCGTTCCTCACCGCGGCCAGATGTGGCGGGCGTCCCAACGTGCTGGCGACCAGCGACGCGGTGTCGAACGCGGCATGAGCGCCCGGCCCGCTATGAAGCCCCGCCCCGAGAAAAGAACCGGGGCAGGTCCCGTGTCGGGACCTGCCCCGGTGGTGGTCAGCGTCGCGCGTGCGCCGCCCGCCCGGCCGCCCAGCGGGACAGCCGATCCCAGGCGAGGGCTCTCCGACGTCTTCGATATCTCCTGACGGCGGCCTCGATCTCCGGTCGATACGCCGCCGAGCGCAGCTCGAGGTCCCGACGCCGGGACTCGAGGGTCAAGTCCCTGGTAGTGGTGTAGTGCTGCGCTCTCCTTCTTGAAGGTTTAGGCGGTCAGCGCGGGTAGATCATTAGCTCCGATCTCGGGTTCGGTGTCGGGGACGAGGTTGATGCGGCAGCGGGCGAGGAGGTCGAGTCCGAGGTAGCGGCGTCCTTCAGCCCATTCGT
>WHUB01000114.1:8083-8304 GCA_009377395.1 Actinophytocola sp.
GGTTGGGGAAGATTCCGACCGCATCCGTGCGCCGGCGGATCTCCTTGTTCAAGCGCTCGGCGGGGTTGTTGGACCAGATCTGGGTCCACACATCCTTCGGGAACGAGGTGAACGCCAGGATGTCTTCCCGCGCCCCGGCGAGGTGCTCGGCGACCACGGGGAGCCTCTCGGCAACGTAGTCGAGCAGCCGGTCGAACTGGGCGTTCACGGCGGGTGCGTCG
>WHUB01000115.1 GCA_009377395.1 Actinophytocola sp.
GAACCACCTTGCGAGTTCGCGCACACCAGCGACGTCGGTCTTGAACTCCACGTTGATCGGCATGGATCACTCCGGCTGGAGTTCGTCGAAACCGCGCTGGTTGTTGGCTTCGATCTCCTGGAAAACCTGGCCACCCTCGGCCACGGCGTCACCGGCAGCGGACATGTTGTTGACGATCTCGTCAATGTGACTCGTGGTGTTACTCAGCATCGCTGCCAGGAGACCGGACGCTTCTTCTGCTTCAGGCGGGTGAGGTGGCGCGTCGGTGCCGTCAAGCCCGGAGCTCGCATTGCGGAGGCGGGTGGCGAAATCCTCGAGAGCGGAGGGGGCGACGTCGGTGTTCGCCATCACTGGGTCCCGTCTGAGTCGCCGTGGCGTAGCCCTGGTGCGATAACGGTGTCGAGCAGCACGTCGTCCGCACCGCTCTCTTCGACCAGCTCCGGCAGTTGCGCTTTAGGGAAAGCAATCCACGGCTGCTTCTCACCGGCGCCCGCCACGAGAGTTGCCAGCGAGCTATAGGCCATCACGGCGCGCTTGCCGTCGAGGGTTTCACGCAAGTCCAGCATGAGTTCGGTGTCGCCTTGCCGGAACGGCTGCGATGCGATGTACACCGTGTCCTCGGGCAGGCTGTCGCTTGGGCCACCCTGACCGCCGTCGTAGAATTGGTACCCCGAGTTCCCCTCCATCGATGACACCTATATCAGGCGCCCATGGAGGCTGCAACCACAACGCTCGGCACGGTGCCGCTCCCTACGTCAGCGCCTGGCTCAGGGCGTCGAGAAAGCCCCGGGTGGTGTGGTGGTCGCGAACGGCGATGCGCAGCCAGTCGGTGGACAGCCCCGGGAAGGTGTCGCCCCGGCGCACCGCGTAGCCCAACTCCCGCAGCCGCAGCCGCACCTTCTCGCCCTCGGGCACCTGCACCAGCACGAACGGCGCCCGGGGCCGCCCGGCCACCGTGACGTCCAGCTCCCGCAGCCCGTCCACCAGCACCGTGCGGTCGCGTTCGGCCCGCGATGCCAGCGCCTCGGCCTCCAGCGCCGCCTCCGCACCGCAGCAGGCCGCCACCGCGACGGCGGCGGGGGTGGACACCGACCACGGCGGCTGCACCGACCGCAGCCGGGCCAGCACCGCCGGATCACCCAGCACGTACCCGGCGCGCAGGCCCGCGATGCCCCACGTCTTGGTCAGGCTGCGCACCACGACCACCCCGGTGAGCCGGTCGCTGGCGAGGCTTTCCGGCTCGCCGGACACGGCGTCGGCAAACGCCTCATCCACCACGAGCACCCGGCCGGGACGGCACAGCGCCCGCAGCGTCTTCGCCGGGTGCAGCACCGACGTCGGGTTGGTGGGGTTGCCGACGACGACCAGGTCGGCCGACTCCGGCACCGCGTGCGGGTTGAGCCGGAAGCCGTCGTCGGCCGAGGTCAGCACCCGGCTGACCGGGTGCCCGGCACCGCGCAGCGCGACCTCCGGTTCGGTGAACTGCGGGTGCACCACCACCGCGTGCTTGGGGCGCAGCGCGTGCGCCAGCAGCGAGAACGCCTCCGCCGCCCCGGCGGTGACCAGCACCTCGTCCAGCGGGCGGCCGTGCCGCGCGGCGACCGCCTTCGCGGCGTCCCGCGCGTCGGGGTAGGCGGCAAGATCTCCCAGACTGGCGGCCAGCCGCTCCCGCAGCCACGGTGGCGGTGAGGGCAGCCGGACGTTGACGGCGAGGTCGACCAGGCCGGGCGCGACGTCGGAGTCGCCGTGGTGGCGCAGGTCGTGCCCGCCCACGTCGTCGGAGAACTCGTCGGTCATCGTTCGCCCATCGTCATGCTGAGCTCGCTCGCTCCGCTCGATCGGCCGCCGCCGCGCTCGCGGCGAACCGCCGGGCGAGCGCGGGGTGCCCGGCCCAGTGCACGTGCAGGTAGGAGGCGTGCACCCCGGACGGCGCGGTGACGAAGCCCTCCTCGGTGCCGTGCCAGCGCCAGGCCGCGCGCCTGCCGCGCGCCGGGGTGACCGCGGTGCGGTGGAACTCGTGCCCGGTCACGGTGTCTCCCTGGGTGGCGAGCACGTTGTCGCCGACGGCGCGTGCGGTCCGGTAGCCCAGCGTACGCTTCGGCGTCATCGCGGCGGCCGCGTCCAGCACCCCCGCCATCGGCAGCCCGTCGAGCTCCCGGCACAGATAGGTCAGCCCGGCGCACTCGGCCACCACCGGCAGTCCCCGCGCGGCCGCGGCGGCGACCTCGGCGCGCAACGCGTCGTTGGCGGACAGCTCGTCGGCGTGGACCTCGGGGAAGCCACCGCCGAAGTACAGCCCGGCGCAGTCCTCGGGGAGGTGTTCATCGCTGAGCGGGTCGACGTCGATGACCTCGGCCCCGGCGGCCGACAGCAGCTCGACGTTCTCGGTGTAGCGGAAGGTGAACGCGCGTCCGCCCGCGGCGGCCACCACTGGCCCCCGTGCGGCCGGCGTGCCGAGCGCCGTGGCCGGGTCCCACGGCACGCCCGGCAGCGGTGGGGCGGCCGCGGCGACCCGGCGCACCGCGTCCAGGTCGACGCCGTCGGCGATCCAGCCGCGCAACGCGTCCAGCATGTCGGTGGCCTCGCGTTCGCGCTCCCCGACCGGCACCAGCCCGAGGTGCCTACTGGGCGCGTGAATGCCGCTGGTGCGGCGCAGCGCGCCGAGCACCGGGATGCCGAGCGGTTCGATCGCCGACCGCAGTTCGGTCTCGTGGCGTTCGGAGCCGAGCTTGTTGAGGATCACCCCGGCGAGGCTGACCGAGGGGTCGTAGCTGGCGAAGCCGTGCACCGTCGCGGCCGCGCTGCGCCCGGCGGCGCTGGCGTCGAGCACCAGCACGACGGGTGCGTCGAGCAGCCGCGCGACGTGCGCGGTGGATGCGAAGCCCTCGCTGCCGAGTGCGCCGTCGAACAGCCCCATCACGCCCTCGACGATGGCGATGTCGGCCCCGGCCGCGCCGTGCAGGAACAGCGGCACCACCCGTTCCTCGGCCTGCAGGTACGGGTCGAGGTTGCGGCCGGGACGGCCGGTGGCGAGCGCGTGGTAGCTCGGGTCGATGTAGTCGGGGCCGACCTTGTGGCCCGAGACGTCGAGGCCCGCGGCACGCAGCGCGGCCATCAGCCCGGTGGCGACGGTGGTCTTGCCGTTGCCGGAGGCGGGCGCGGCGATCACCAGCCGGGGCACCTCGGTCACCATTCGATGCCCCGCTGGCCCTTCTGGCCCGCGTCCATGGGGTGTTTGACCTTGGTCATCTCCACGACCAGGTCGGCGGCGTCGATCAGCGCGTCCGGGGCGTTGCGGCCGGTGATGATGATGTGCTGGCGACCTTCGCGCTCTGTGATCGTCTTGATGACCTCGTCCACGTCGACCCAGCCCCAGTGCAGCGGGTAGCTGAACTCGTCGAGCACGTAGAAGTCGTGCTGCCGAGCGGCGATGCGGCGTTTGATCTCCTCCCAGCCCTCGCGCGCGTCGGCGGCGTGATCTTGCTCGGTGCCCTTCTTGCGGGACCAGCTCCAGCCCGCGCCCATCTTGTGCCACTCGACCGGGCCGCCCTGGCCGGTGCTCTCGTGCAGCTCGCCAAGGGCGGTCAGCGCGGTCTCCTCGCCGACCCGCCACTTGGCGGACTTGACGAACTGGAACACCCCGATCGACCAGCCCTGGTTCCACGCCCGCAGCGCCATGCCGAACGCGGCGGTCGACTTGCCCTTCATCGGTCCGGTGTGGACGGCGAAGATCGGACGGTTGCGGCGCTGCCGGGTGGTCAGGCCGTCGTCGGGAACAGCTTCGGGTTGTCCCTTCGGCATCAGGCTGCCCTCCCGGTGGTGCGGACGCGGACCTCGCCGGCGAGCGTGTCGGCGGCGACCTCGCCGAGCGGCACGTGTTCGCCGCCGAGCCGTGCGGCCAGTTCACCCGCGAGGCCGAGCCGCATCCGGCCGGTCTCGCAGTCCATCACGATGCTGGCCACACCCTGGTCGGCGAGCAGCCCGGCGGCGGCGTGGGAGCGGGCGACCGGGTCGGGCCCGTGGGTGGCCCTGCCGTCGGTGACCACGACGAGCAGCGGCCGGCGGCGCGGGTCGCGGATGGCCTCGACGCGCAGCGCGTCACCCGCCTTGAGCAGACCTTCGGCGAGCGGGGTCCGGCCGCCGGTGGGCAGCGTCTCCAGCCGCGCGGCGGCGGTGTCGACGCTGGCCGTCGGGGGCAGGGCGAGCTCGGCCTCGCCGCGGCGGAAGGTGACCAGTCCGACCTTGTCGCGGCGCTGATAGGCGTCCAGCAGCAGCGACAGCACGGCGGACTTGACCTCGCGCATCCGCTCGCGGGCGCCCATCGAGCCGGAGGCGTCGACGCAGAACAGCACCAGGTTGCCCTCGCGGCCCTCGCGCAGCGCGTAGCGCAGGTCGCGGGACTCGATGCGGGGCCTGCCGCCGAGCGCGCCGCGGGCGGCCTGGTGCGGGGCGGCGGCGTGCAGGGTGGCGACCAGATGCGGCGAGCCGGAGCGCACCCCGGCGGGCAGGACGCCGACAGTGCGGCCGGCCTCGGTGATGGCGCGGGAGCGTTTGCCCAGCTCGCCGGCGCCGTTTCCGGCGATGGACAGCAGCCGCGCCCGGTACGGGCTGCCGGCGCCGACGGTGCGCTCACGCTGACCGTCGGCATCGTCAGAGTCCTGGGAGCCGCCACTCTGGCCGTTCGAGGCCTGCTGCTCCTGCGGCGGCTGGGTGCCGGAGCCGGGGCCGTCGTCGTCCGGGCCGTCCGGGTCGGGCTCGCCGCCGTCGCCGGGCTGGCCGAGGGCCTGGTCGAGTTGCTCGTCGTCGATGCCGGGGGCGTCGAACGGGTTGCGCCTGCGCCGGTGCGGCAGGGCGAGCCGGACGGCGACCCGGACGTCCTCGGTGGTCACCTGGGTGCGGCCCGCCCAGGCGGCGTGGGCCTGGGCGGTGCGGGCGGTGACGATGTCGGCGCGCATGCCGTCGACCTCGAAGGCGGCGCAGACCTCGGCGATCTGCATGAGCGCGTCGTCGGAAAGCGTGACCGAGGCCAGTAGTTGTTGCGCCTCGGCGATCCGGGTGGCGAGCGCCGCCTCGTCGTCGGCGTAGCGGGCGGCGACGCCGTCGGGGTCGGCCTCGTAGGCCATGCGGCGTTTGACGACCTCGACGCGCTCGGCGGCGTCGCGGCTGCTGGCGACCTCGACGGTCAGCCCGAACCGGTCGAGCAGCTGCGGGCGCAGCTCGCCCTCCTCGGGGTTCATGGTGCCGATCAGCACGAACCGGGCGGCGTGCGAGACCGACACGCCCTCGCGCTCGACGGTGGCGCGGCCCATGGCGGCGGCGTCGAGCAAGACGTCGACCAGGTGGTCGTGCAGCAGGTTGACCTCATCGACGTAGAGCAGTCCTCGGTGCGCCGAGGCGAGCAGGCCGGGCTGGTAGTCGGTCACACCTTCGCCGAGCGCGCGTTCCAGGTTCAGCGAGCCGACCACCCGGTCCTCGGCGGCGCCGACCGGCAGCTCCACCAGCCGGGCGGGCCGGTGGTGAGATGCCGCACCCGCCGGGTGCGGGCCGTCCGGGCAGCCCGGGTCGGGCGCGGCCGGATCGCACGAGAACCGGCAGGCGTCCACGCCGTCGACGCCGGGCAGCAGCCCCGCGAGCGCGCGGACCATGGTCGACTTCGCGGTACCCTTCTCGCCGCGCACCAGCACGCCCCCCACCGACGGGGAGACGGCCGAGAGCACGAGCGCGAGGCGCAGGTCAGCCATGCCGACGACAGCGGTGAAGGGAAACGGTCGCACACAGGCTCCTTCGCTCTCCGCGGATGTCCACGTCCGCGTCAGCCTCGCCCGTCCGGGAAAGCCCCGGCACAGGCAACGACTGCCGACGTTCTGGCTCCCTGCGCGCGGCAGGTGACAGTGGCGGGACCGCCCCGGACTCGCACCGGGTTCCTCGGCAGCCGTCGACGCAGCATCATCCCACACGGCGACGGCTGAGCGCCCCCGGCTACCGTGCGTTGCGTGGTAATCGACGTCGTGGGCATCGGCGCGGACGGCTGGGAAGGGCTGTCCGCGCAGGCGCGCGATGCCGTGGCGGCGGCCGAGGTGCTGCTGGGCAGCGAGCGCCAGCTCGCGCTCGTGCCGGACCCCGGCGCGAAGCGGGTGCCGTGGCCGAGCCCGCTGCTACCCCAGCTCGACGCGCTGCTCGCCGAGCACGCCGGGCGGCGGGTGTGTGTGCTGGCCAGCGGCGACCCGCTGCTGTCCGGAATCGGCACCACGCTGATCCGCAGGCTCGGCGCCGCGCGGGTGCGGGTGCTGCCCGCGGTGTCGTCGGTCACGCTGGCGCGGGCGCGGCTGGGCTGGTCGTTCGAGGAGACCGAGGTGATCAGCGCCGTCGGCCGCAACGTCCACCGCCTCGCCCGTGCGCTCGCGCCCGGGGCGCGGCTGCTGGTGCTGTCGGCGGACGGCAGCACGCCGGGCCGCGTCGCGGACGTGCTGACCGCGCGCGGGTACGGGGCCAGCAGGCTGACCGTGCTGGCAGATCTCGGCACTGCCGAGGAGTCCCGCGTCGAGGGCACGGCCGCCGCCTGGCCGGGTGGCGACAGCCCGCCGCTGAACGTCGTCGCGATCGAGTGCCGGGCCGATGCCGGTTCCCCGCTGCTGCCGGTGGTGGCCGGGCTGCCGGATGACGCGTTCGAGCACGACGGCCAGCTCACCAAGCGTGACCTGCGGGCGAGCGCGCTGGCCCGGCTGGCGCCAGTGCCCGGTCAGCTGCTGTGGGACATCGGGGCCGGCGCGGGCAGCATCGGGATCGAGTGGCTGCGCGCGCACCCGTCGACGCGGGCGGTCGCGTTCGAGCGCGACCCGCACCGGGCCGAGCGGATCACCCGCAACGCCGAGCGGCTCGGCGTGCCGGAGCTGGCGGT
The DNA here is from genome assembly GCA_009377395.1 of Actinophytocola sp. GTDB lineage: Bacteria > Actinomycetota > Actinomycetes > Mycobacteriales > Pseudonocardiaceae > Haloechinothrix_A. Next base: position 6,899 of record WHUB01000115.1, read on the forward strand.
CGTCGTCGGCGCGGCCCCGGGTGTGCTGGACCGCGACGAGGCCCCGGATGCGATCTTCGTCGGCGGCGGCACGAGCGTGCCGGGCGTCCTGACGACGTGCTACCGGCGGCTGGCGCCGGGCGGACGGCTGGTGGCGCACGGCGTCACGCTGGAGTCCGAGGCGGCACTGGCGACGGCGTACCAGGAGCACGGCGGCGAGCTGACCCGGATCGCGATCGAGCACGGCTCGGGTCTGGGCGGTTTCACCGGCTGGGCCCCGGCCCGCACCGTCACACAGTGGAGCGTGCGGCGTTAGGCCGTGCCTCGTGGATCTCGCTCGATGGGGTCGGTGATCCAGATTATCCGCGAGCACGGCCTAACCGCCGTAGGGGCGGGTGATGATCTCCATGTTGTGGCCGTTCGGGTCGTTGAAGTACAGGCCCCGGCCGCCGTCATTGGTGTTGATCTCGTTCGGCCGGGTGTGTCCCGGGTCGGCCCAGTAGTGCAGGTGCCACCGCTGGATGCGTTCGAAGATCGCGTCGAACTCGTCCTCGCCGACCAGGAACGCGTAGTGCTGGCTGGTGACGTCGCCATCGACGTCCATGAAGTCGAGGCTGACCTCGTTCGCGGTCTCGACCACGAGGAACGGCCCGAACGGCTTCGGCGCGGGCAGGTCGAGCAGTTCGGCGAGGAAGTTCGCGCTCGCGTGCTTGTCCCGGGCGGCGACGATGGTGTGGTTGAGCTGGATCGACATGGCCTCACCCCTCTCCTTCCACCGTAGCCCTCTGCTAGCCTCGATGTTTCGTCTGGCTGGGTGGTTCGGCTGATCGGGGGTGGCCCGG
>WHUB01000116.1 GCA_009377395.1 Actinophytocola sp.
ATCGGCACCGCGCCGACGGCGGGCACGGTCACGGTCGCCGCTGTGCAGGGCAACGCGCCCGACGTAGGTCTCGAGCTGCTCAACAAGCGGGCCGTGATCCGGCGCAACCACCTCGGCGAGAGCGCCCGGCTGCTGGCCGAGATCAAGGCCGGCGAGCGGCCGCGCCCCGAGCTGCTGGTCTGGCCGGAGACGGCGACCGAGGTCGTCGGCGACGACCCCGAACTGGACGCCATGGTGCGATCCTTCGGCGTGCCCGCACTGGTCGGCGCGCTCTACGGCCGCGCCGACGGCCAGTTCGAGAACGCCGTCGTCTCCTGGGATCCCCGGACGGGGCCGGACGGGCGGTACGCGAAGCAGGAGCTGGTGCCGTTCGCCGAGTACGTGCCGCTGCGCACGATCGCGGGGTGGTTCACGCCGTTCCTCGACAACACCGTCGACATGCGCTGGGGCACCGCGCCCGCGGTGCTCGACGCGGGCAAGGTCCGGGCCGGGCTGGGGATCTGCTACGAGGTCGCCTACGACTACGTGCTGCGCGATGCGGTGCGGGCGGGCGCCAACCTGCTGGTCGTGCCGACCAACAACGCCTGGTACGGGCCGGGGGAAATGACCTACCAGCAGCTGTCCATGGCGCGGCTGCGGGCGGTGGAACACGGCAGGGCAGCCGTCGTCGCGGCCACCAGCGGCGTGAGCGCCATCGTCGGCCCCGACGGCACGGTCCGGCAGTCGACCGGCCTCTACACCGCCGACTCGCTCGTCGCCGACGTGCCGCTGCGGGACGACACCACGGTCGCCACCGTCGTCGGCGCCTGGCCGGAGTGGATCATCATCGGTGCCGGGATCGCGGCGTTGTCGCTTCGGATAGGGTGGCGGGTCCGTGGCCGCAGCGGCCGGGCCGAGTCGGGGAGGACGGCATGAGCGATATCGGTGACACCATGGCGCCCGCGCTCGTGGTGATCCCGACGTACAACGAGCGCGACACGCTGGGCGGCGTCATCGAGCGGCTGCTCGTCGTGCTGCCCGCGCTGCACGTGCTCGTCGTCGACGACGCCAGTCCTGACGGCACCGGTGAGCTGGCCGACGACCTCGCCGCGGCCGACGAGCGGGTGCACGTGCTGCACCGCGCCGGAAAGGCCGGGCTCGGCGCCGCCTACGTCGCCGGGTTCCGGTGGGGGCTGGCGCGGAACTACGCCACGATCATCGAGATGGACGCTGACGGCTCGCACGCGCCGGAGGACCTGCCGCGGCTGCTCGCCGCGCTGGCCCACGCCGACCTCGTGCTCGGCTCGCGCTACGTGCCCGGCGGGCGAGTGGTGAACTGGCCCCGCCGCCGTGAGCTGCTGTCCCGGGGCGGCAACCTGTACTCTCGGCTCGCGCTCGGCGTGCGGATCGCCGACATCACGTCCGGCTTTCGCGCCTACCGGGCGTCGGTGCTCGAGAAGCTGCCGCTCGATGACATCGCCTCGCAGGGCTACTGCTTCCAGATCGACCTCGCGTGGCGCACGGTGCGTTCGGGGTTCACCGTGAGCGAGGTGCCGATCACCTTCACCGAGCGGGAGTTGGGGGAGTCGAAGATGAGCGGCGACATCGTCCGCGAGGCGGTGCTCCAGGTCGGCAGGTGGGGCCTGCGCAGGCGCCGGGAACAGCTCGCGGCGCTGCTGCGGCGCTGAGGGTCCCAGGCACCGCGAAGGCCCCGTAGCTCGTCGGCTGCGGGGCCTTCGCGGTATGTCCGTGGGTTACGCCGTGCGGGAGCGACGCTCCTTCAGCTCGGTGAGGCGCTCGTCGAGCAGCTCCTCCAGCTCGCCGATGGTGCGGCGCTCGAGCAGCATGTCCCAGTGGGTCCGGGCCGGCTTGGCCTTCTTGTGCTCCTGCTCGCCGCCGTCGATGATCTTCGACTCGGTGCCGTGGAGCCGGCATTCCCAGACCGACGGAATCTCGGCGTCGTCCGAGAACGGGACCTCGAAGTCGTGGTCCTTCGGGCACGCGTAGCTCACGGTGCGCCGAGGCGCGAGGTCATGATTGCGGTCGGTCTCGTAGCTGACCGCTCCCAGTCTGCTGCCACGGAGAACACGGTCGGCCATGATGTCGTTCCTTTCTGTTCAGGCTCGCGAAAGCCTGGCGGCGCTTACCCTATGCAACGATGGCTGGGTTGCCAGGATTCCCGAGAGAACCTCCGAGCACACTATGCATCGCGTCACGCTGTCGTCTCAGCTTGCGGGACAGGGACTCCTGGGGGCCGCAGATGTGACGACGTTGTGCCTTTCGACATGCAGATAACCCCCGTTTGGGTTAACCATTGTCCTAGCCAGCTTGACAGATGTGTCTCGCGGTCAAGCCGGCAGGTGCGAGGGACGTCACGCCGATAACGCTCAGTAATAGCACGATTGCATAACCCGCGCGAGTGCCGCGTTCCGGTCTTATACCCGTACCGGTGGCTGGTTGCCCGCCGCCTGAATCGCCTTGCGCACCGGCACCAGCGTGAGCAGCGCGAAGCCGAGAACGAAGAACACCGTGAGGGCGACGATCGCGGGCCGGAACGAGCCGGTGGCGCTCGCGACGATGCCGAAGACCAGCGGACCCATCCACGACGTGCCGCGCTCGGTCATCTCGTACAGCGAGAAGTACTGACCCTCCTTGCCGGGCGGGATGAGCTGGCTGTAGAGCGACCGGGAGAGCGCCTGGGTGCCGCCGAGCACGAAGCCGATGCCGGCCGCGACCGTCCAGAACATCAGCTTGTCGCCGGGTTGCAGGAAGTACGCGGCGATCAGCACGCCGACCCACAGCACGAGACATCCGAGGATGGCGCGCTTGGCGCCGACTCTGACGGCGACCCTGCCGATGGCCCAGGCGCCGACGAACGCGATGAGCTGTACCACCAGGATGGTCACCGTCAGCACTTCGGCGCCGAAGCCGAGCTCCTGGTCGCCGTACTGCGCCGACACGTTGATCACCGTCGCGACGCCGTCGTTGTAGACCAGATAGGCGCCGAGGAACAGCAGCGTGAGAGGGACGGCGGCGGCGCCGCGCACGGTGTCGCGCAGTTCGCCGAACCCTGCGACCAGCACCGAGCGTTCGTCGGTCAGCGGCGGGGGATCGCTGCGCTGGACGATGCGACGCAGCGGGATGAGCGTGAACGCGGCCCACCACAGCCCCGACAGCAGGAACGCCACCCGGACCGCCTCGCCCTGGCTGAGGCCGACCGCGTCGTGGGTGAACACCAGCACGAGCTGGATGGCGAGCGCGAGGGCGCCGCCCAGATAGCCGAGCGCCCAGCCGCGCGAGGACACGGCGTCGCGCTCGTCCGGCTCGGAGACGTCGATGAGGAACGAGTAGTAGACGATGATCGACGCGCCCGCCGCGACCTGTCCGATGAGGTACAGCAGCGCGGCGAGCTGCCAGTTGTCGCCCGCCGCGAACACCATCAGCGCGACGGCCGTGGCGCCGATGAAGGCGAGCGTGCCGAGGATGCGCTTGCGGTTGTGGCTGCGGTCGTTGATCGCGCCGGCGATCGGCAGCACGATGACCTGCGCGATCAGCGCCGCCGCGACCAGGTAGTTCCACACCACGCCCGCCGGCAGCGCCCAGCCGAGCAAACTGACGTCGCAGCTGTGCAGTGCGCTTTCGGTGCCGTCGGGACCGACGCAGGGGCGGGGTCCGTTGCGGGCGATGTCCTGCTTGGCGTCCTCCTTCGCCAGCGCGGAGAGGAACAGCGCGCCGAAGGTGGTGGTGACCGAGGTGTACATCGGCTGGCTGGCCCAGTCGTAGAAGTACCAGCCGCGCTGTTCGCGCCTGCGGGCTCGGACGTCGGCTGCCGGAACGGGGCCGACACGGTCGCTCTGCATGAGATCACTGTGCCAGCTCGGGTGGTGGGCGTGTCGCTCACTCGGGTTCTTTTTGTCCCATCCGATACTGAAGTGTTGGATGTGGCTCTTGTGGTGCCTGAGTTCGCTGCCTACCGTGCTGGGCATGGAACGGAGCCGGTGGGCCAGGGGAGTCGCGCGAGCAGCGGTGCTGCTGGCGGTCGCCGTCTCGGCGGCGCTGGTGACCGCGTTGCCCGCGGCGTCGGACCCGTCCTGGGAGGAGTGGGCGCAGCTGCGGATGTGCGAGTCGAGCGGCCGCTACGACACCAACACCGGCAACGGCCACTACGGCGCGTACCAGTTCGACCTGTCCACCTGGCGCAGCGTCGGCGGCACCGGCAAGCCGCACCGGGCGAGTCCGGCCGAGCAGGACTACCGCGCGCTGTACCTGTACCGGATGCGCGGCTGGCAGCCGTGGGAGTGCGCGAACAAGTCGTTCCTCGACCTGCGCGAGGACGCCGACGCGGCCAGCGGGGTGGTGCCGCGCTACGCCGAGTCGGCCTACATCGGGTCGGCGGACATGCCGCCGTGGCCGGGCGTCGTCTACACCTACGGCGACTGCGCGGTGGCGCTGAAGAAGTTCCAGCTCCGGATGAACGACTTCGACCTCGGCTACACCTTCACCGGCTCCGGCTGCTACTACGACGAGACCAAGCGGGCGGTGCTCGCGCTGCAGCGGGCGAACGGAATCAAAGACTCGGGCCTGCTTGGTCCGAAGACGTGGCGCGCGGCGTGGGAGGGGAAGCCTCCTGGCCGTTAGAGTTCTGCTGCCACGCGCCGCGTTCGAGCAGCACCGTGCGCAAGACGTCGGGCCGGTCGCTGATGATGCCGTCGACTCCGATGTCGAGCAGCCGACGCATGGTCGCCGCGTCGTCGACGGTCCAGACGTGCACCTCGGCGCCCATCCGGTGAGCCCGGCGCACGAACGCGGGGGAGACCACGCTGACCCGGCCGTGACGCAACGGCACCTGCGCCATCACGCCCCGGGCGAGGAAGTCCAGCGGGATCGGGGCCTTGCTGGTCGCCCAGACGACGCCTGCGGAGACCGGATCCATCGCGAGCACCAGCCGGGGCCCGCCGAGCCTGCGGACCCTGGCGAGCCTGCGCGCTGAGAACGAGGCGGCCGCCACCCGGTCGAAGGCGTCGCAGCGGCGAACGGCGCGCAGGAACGGCTCCACGGCGGCGTCCGACTTGATGTCGACGTTGAAGTGCGCGTCCGGCAGCTCCTCGAGGACGTCTTCGAGCCTGCTGACCGGCGCGGTACCGCCGATCTTGGCGCCGCGCACCTCGGACCAGCGCAGCGAGCCGACCGCGCCACCACGGTCGGTGGTGCGGTCGAGCGTCTCGTCATGGTGGACGACGAGCACGCCGTCGGACGTGGCGTGGACGTCGGTCTCGATGTGGTGGTAGCCCTCGGCGGCGGCACGGCGGAACGCGGGCAGCGAGTTCTCCATGCCGTGCAGGTCGTCGATGTGCCAGCCCCGGTGCGCGAAGGCGCGCGGCACCGGCGACGCCAGATAGGGATAGCGCGATGTCACCGTTCCAGTGTGCCTTCTCGGCGTGGCTCACAGGTGAGCGCGAGATGTCCGGTTAAGGTCCACTGCCATGGACGGCGGGACCCTGCTCACAACGTCACGTGACGAAATCGAGCGCGACAGGGCACAGGGGATAGGTCGGCCACGGCACTGCGAGTGGTGCGGTTGCCGGCTGCCGGAGGCCGGGCTCGCGGGGCGTCGCCGCCGGTACTGCGGGCAGGCGTGCCGGCAGCGCGCCTACGAGCGCCGCGCCGCCGTGCAGCGCGGCGGGCTGCCGGAGGACGCCGTCGTGCTGTCCGGGGCCGAGGTCGCGAACCTCCAGGACCGGCTGTTCCAGTTGCGCTGTGCCGCCGAGGACGTCATGACGGCGCTCGACGACGGGGCCCACCCCGGCGAGCTTCGCGGCCTGGTGGAGAATGTCGCCGACGCCGCGGGTCAGGCCGAACGCCTCCGCTCCTGAGGTCACTCGCCACCGTCGGTGCGACGTGGCATGATCGCGCCTGTGACCAGCAGTTCGGCTCCGCAGCGCCTGCGTGACCTCGCGCTGCTGCGCCGTGTCCGCGACCGCATCGACCGGGAGTACGCCGAGCCGTTGAACGTCGAGGCGCTCGCTCGCGGCGTGCACCTGTCGGCCGGGCACCTCAGCCGCGAGTTCCGGCGCGCCTACGGCGAATCGCCGTACAGCTACCTGATGACACGGCGCATCGAGCGCGCGATGGCGCTGCTGCGCCGGGGCGACCTCAGCGTCACCGAGGTCTGCTTCACGGTCGGCTGCTCGTCGCTGGGCACCTTCAGCACTCGCTTCACCGAGCTGGTTGGCGTGCCGCCCAGCGTCTATCGGCGCGAGGGGGCGCGGGTGACGGCGGGAATGCCGCCGTGCATCGCGAAGCGGGTGACGAGACCGATCAGGAATCGAGAAGCGCGGGCAGCCGAACCGCAACTAGCGTGAACGCCATGAAAACGGACATCACCATTCACACGACCGCCCTTCCACACGACGACCCCGAGGCCTCGCTGGCGTTCTATCGCGACGTCCTCGGCTTCGAGGTCCGCTCCGACGTCGGAAGCGGCACGATGCGCTGGATCACGGTCGGCCCCGTCGACCAGCCGGAGACCTGCATCCTGCTGGGGCCGCCTGCCGCCGACCCGGGCGTCACCGACGACGAGCGCCGCACCATCACCGAGATGATGGCCAAGGGCACCTACGGCTGGATCATGCTGGCCACCAAGGATCTCGACGGCACCTTCGACCGGGTGCAGGCGACCGACGCCGAGGTGGTCCAGGAGCCGACCGACCAGCCCTGGGGGACTCGAGACTGTGCCTTCCGCGATCCCGCGGGCAATATGGTCCGCATCCAGGAGCTCCGCTGAGCGCCTGACACGAGGGGAGACACCATGCACGTCGCCGACAACCACGACCTGATCCGGGTGCAGGGGGCGCGGGAGAACAACCTGAAGGACGTCAGCGTCGAGCTGCCGAAACGTCGGCTGACGGTGTTCACCGGCGTCTCCGGCTCGGGCAAGAGCTCGCTGGTGTTCAGCACGATCGCCGCGGAGTCGCAGCGGCTGATCAACGAGACGTACAGCGCGTTCCTGCAGGGCTTCATGCCGACGCTCGCGCGGCCCGAGGTCGACGTGCTAGAAGGGCTGACGACGGCGATCATCGTCGACCAGGAGCGGATGGGCGCCAACGCCCGCTCCACGGTCGGCACCGTCACCGACGCCAACGCGATGCTGCGGGTGTTGTTCAGCAGGCTGGGCTCGCCGCACATCGGCCCGCCCATCGCGTTCTCGTTCAACGTCCCGGCGCGGAAGGCGAGCGGGGTGATGACGTCCGCCACGGGCGAGAAGAAGATCGTGCGTGACGTCGTCTACCACGGCGGCATGTGCCCGAACTGCGAAGGCCGCGGCACGGTGTCCGACATCGACCTCAGCCAGGTCTTCGACGAGACCAAGTCGCTCACCGAGGGCGCGATCATGGTGCCGGGCTACACCGCCGACGGGTGGATGGTGCGGACCTTCACCGAGTCGGGTTTCGTGGACCCCGGCAAGCCGATCCGCGACTACACCGCGCAGGAGCGACACGACTTTCTGTACAAGGAGCCCACGAAGATCAAGGCCAAGGGCATCAACGTGACCTACGAGGGCCTGATCCCGAAG
>WHUB01000117.1 GCA_009377395.1 Actinophytocola sp.
GTAGTGGTTGCGGTCAGGTCGAGCGTCTGACTTGCTGTGCCAGCCGCCGCACCACTCGGGGCACGGTTGGGACTGCCAGTAGGGCTTACGCTTGCTCATGGGTCAGACCTCCAGCGTCTGATCAAGGCCCTCGGTAGGTGTTGGCGCACCGCCGGGGGCCGCTCTTTGATGTAGGTGTATATACACCTACTGCTAACGTACGGGTGTATCTACACCCGACGCAAGGGGAAGAGACGGACATGTCGCCCAATCAGCCCAGGACACCGGGCCGCAACATCCGCGTGCCGGACAAGGTATGGAAGGACGCCAAGAAGAAGGCCGAGGAGAACGGCGAGAGCGTGTCGGACGCCGTGCGACGCTGCCTTGAGGACTACACCAAGAAGAACGGCAAGAAGTAGCCGATCCCAGTCCGCACGGAGTCCGCAGGACGTCCACAAACGGCCGTGATCAGCCAACGGTTACCAACGGATGAAAGCCCAGCTCAGGAGGGTTACGAGCCCTATTTCCGCAGGTCGCGTTACCCCTGGTCAGAGTTCGCGCTCTACTACGACGTGTAAGCACACGTAACGACACACATGGCGGCCGGGGCCTGGTGCCCCGGCCGCCATTGTCGTGTTTGCCAGTCAGAGCTGAAGGGCGTCGAGCGACATCCGAGCGTAGCGACCGAGGTGTGTCGTGAGGACCGGCCAGCCCGACCATGCCGCACGTGGATGATCGGAGCGAAGCCGGTCGAGTTGTTCGGTGCGCGCGAACCCGATGACGTCCACTGCGTGCGGCGGCGCGCGGCGATGTGGTCGGCGATGGCCGACCGCACCGCCACCGCGCTGGCCAGGCACAACGCCGGAATCGCCAACCGGGGGCCGCCGTCGATGGCATCGCGCAGCAGCCGGGAGAACTCTCGTCGGTGATGCTCCTCGCCGGACTCGTCGAGACCAGCGGTCAGCGCCAGGTCGTCGAGGACGTACCCGGTCACGACGAGAGCGTCGAGTGGACCTCACGCACTGCTTCGGCGGCACACGACTCGAACGCCTCGTCGGGGTCTCGATCCAGGTCATGGGTCCGGAGCCGATGCGCAAGCCGGTTCAGGCGCTCAGCCACGGCGGGTGGTGTCGCGGCGCCGTGCAGGGCGCGCCGGATACCAGCCAGCGCGGCGGCGTGCGCGTGGAGCACCGCGACCGAGCGGTCACCAGCCGAGTCGGTGGGCCCCAGGAGCTCGTCGACAACGGCATGCGCACGAGCGCGATCGACGTCCATGACGATCGATGCTAGCCGATTCAAAGGCCACATGCGCGACGACGCGGCTCAGATCGAGAAGCCTGCCTCGACGAACTGCTCCTTCGGGTTCCGGACGAGCTTGCGCCGTTCCAGGTCCATGAGCCCGAGCACGCACTCGATCTCGGCGGCCACCGTGCCGTCGAGCTTGCGGATCTCCGAGTACATCTCGAATGTCTTGCCGTCGCCGAACGTGACATCCAACGTGACGTCGACGGTGTCGCCCTCGCGCAGCTCACGCCGGAACTTCACGCGAGTCTCCAGCAGCACCGGCGCGATGTTCTTGTCGGCGAACCCCTTGCCCTCGCATGCGTCGTTAAACCACTCCAGCCTGGCGACCTCGCCGTACTGGTGGTACACGGCGTGATTCAGGTGGCCCAGGGTGTCCAGCTCGTAGTGCCGCACCTTGATCCGGACCGAATACTGCTCACGTTGACTCACCCGGCCACCTTAACTCCGGGCATTCGCGCGCAGGAGGTCCCGTGACCTGCCGCACATCACGCATCGTAGAAGAGACGGTCGACGACGGCCCGTGCTCTGCGGGTCGTGCGACGGTAGGCGTCGAGGAACTCGCCAGGGTCCTCGTCGGCGGCATGGCCCAGGATGCGCGCCACCGCGACCAGTTCCTTGCCCGACGTCGGTAGCTGGTCCACCGGCTTGCCGCGCACCAGCGTCGCCGCGTTGCGCACCTTGGTCGCCAGCAGCCACGCCTCGGTCAGCGCGTCGGCGTCGCTCTGCTCGACGAGACCCGACTCGGCCAGCGCGGCGAGCGCGCCCAGCGTCGACGTTGTCCGCAGCGCGGGCACCTCGTGCGCGTGCAGCAGCTGCAACAGCTGCGCGGTCCACTCGACATCACCGAGCCCGCCGGTGCCAAGCTTGGTGTTGGTGCGTGGGTCGGTGCCCTTCGGCAGCCGCTCGGTGTCGACCCGAGCCTTGATCCGGCGCACCTCGCGCGCCTGCGTCGCCGACAGCCCGCCGCCGGGATAGCGCACCGGGTCGATCATCTCGATGAACCGCTCCGACAGGCCGGAATCACCCGCCACCGGCCGGGCACGCAGCAGCGCCTGCGCCTCCCACACCTCGCTCCATCGCCGGTAGTACGCGCGGTACGACTCCAGCGTGCGCACCAACGGCCCGTTGCGGCCCTCGGGGCGCAGGTCGGCGTCCACCGTCAGCGGCGGGTCCTGGCTGGGCGCGCCGAGCAGCCTGCTCATCGTGCTGGCCACCTCGGTGGCATAGCTGACGGCGTCGGCCTCGCTGACGCCGTCGCACGGCTCACACACGAACAGCACGTCAGCGTCCGAGCCATAGCCGAGCTCGCCGCCGCCGAGCCTGCCCATGCCGATCACGGCCATCCTGGCGATGTCCTCGCCCTTGCGACGCTGTGCGACGTCGAGCGTGGCCTGCAGCACCGCCGCCCACACGCTCGACAGCGCCTCGCACACCTGCGGCACCGGCAGCTGCCCGAGCAGGTCGGCGCAGGCCATCCGCAACATCTCGTGCCTGCGCAGCGACCGCGCGGTCGGCACGGCGCTGTGCACGAAGGTGTGGCGCGCGACCGCCTTGCGCAGGGAGACAGCGACCTCGTCCGGGTCCTTGCCGGTCAGCTCGTCCGGCTGGCCGAGCAGCCGCAGCACCTCGGGCGCGCGCATGAGCAGTTCGGGGATCAGCTTCGAGGTGCCGAGCACCATCGCGAGGTTGTCGACGACGGCGCCCTCGTCCCGCAGTACCCGCAGGTACCACGGTGTCTCGGCCAGCGCCTCGGACACCTTGCGGTAGGCGAGCAGGCCGCCATCGGGGTCGGGCGTGTCGGCGAACCGGTCCAGCAGCACCGGGAGCAACGTCTGCTGGATCGCCGCGCGCCGCGACATGCCCGAGGTGAGTGCCTTGATGTGGTTGAGCGCGCCGTCCGGTGCGGCGTACCCGAGCGCGGCGAGCCTGCGCTTGGCCTCGCCGGTGGTCAGCCGCAGCGCCTCGGTCGGCACCCGCGCGACCGATTCGAGCAGCGGCCGGTAGAACAGCTTCTCGTGCAGCCGCCGGACCGCCTTGATCTTCTTCTTGTACTCGGCGAGCAGCAGTTCGCCCGCCGACCGGCCGAGTTGCGGTTTCAGCCCGACCGAACGGGCGAGCCACCGCAGTTCGTCGACGTCGTCGGCCTCGGGGAACAGGTGGGTGCGGCGCAGCCGGTGCAACTGCAGCCGGTGCTCGACGGTGCGCAGGAACTGGTAGGCCGACTCCAGCTCCGCGACGTCCGACCTGCCGACGTAGCCGCCGTTGCCGAGGGCGTCGAGCGCCTCCATGGTCGACGGCGAACGCAGCTCCGGGGCGGCCCTGCCGTGCACCAGCTGCAGCAACTGCACCGCAAACTCGACGTCGCGCAGCCCGCCCCGGCCGAGCTTCAGCTCCCGGTCGGCGATGTCGGCCGGCACGTGCTCCTCGACCCTGCGGCGCATGCTCTGCACGTCGGCGACGAAGTTGTCCCGCTCCGCCGCCGACCACACCAGCGGCGCGACGACCTCGGCGTACTCGGCGCCGAGCTGGGCGTCGCCCGCGACCGGCCGCGCCTTGAGCAGCGCCTGGAACTCCCAGGTCCGCGCCCACTTCTTGTAGTAAGCGGCGTGCCCATCGATGGTGCGTACCAGCGCGCCTGATTTACCCTCGGGCCGCAGCGCGGCGTCCACCTCGAAGCAGGACGCCCCCACGAGACGCATCAGCCCGCTGGCCACCCGGGTCGCCAGCGAGAGGTCGCCCTCGGCGACGAAGATGATGTCGACGTCGCTGACGTAGTTCAGCTCCCGCCCTCCGGTCTTGCCCATGGCGATGACCGCGAGCCGGGTCGACTCGTCGTCCTCGCCGCATTCGAGCCACGCCACGTCGAGACCGACCCGCAGCGCCGCCTCGGCGAGCTCGGTAAGGCGGCTGGTGACCTCGGCGTAGCTCGGCTGACCGAGATCGGGCTCGACCAGAAACGCGAGATCGGCCGCCGCGATGTCGAGCAGCAGGTCACGGTAGCCCTGCCGCAGCGCCCTCACCGCGTCCTTGCCGTGCAGCAGCGATCCGTCCGCACCGCGGAGCGTATGGTGCAATTCGCCGGTGTAGACGTCGACACCGGTGGGCGCGGGCTCGGCCAGCCTGCGCCAGGCGCCGGGGTTGCTGACCAGGTGATCGGCGAGTGTGGTCGAGCCACCGAGGATGGCGAACAGCCTGGCGCGTAGGCCGGAGTCGGCACGCAGGGCCGCGTCGAGCTCCGGCCAGCCCGCGTCGTCCGCCTCCCGCATGCGCTCGATGTTGAGCAGGGCGGTGTCCGGGTCGGGCACCCGCGACAGCGCGTGCAACACCGGCACACTCTCCTCGCCGGGCCCGGTCGCGGTCCACCAGCCGACGGCGGACAGCTGCGCCTCAGCTCTGTCGTCGGTGAGCCCGAAGCGGCCCGGTTTCGGTACTGCACGGTCCCGCGATGTCACCTGCGTCAGCCTAGTTGGATTGTTGGAAACGGTGGTCGACCGCGTCCAGCACCGGAAGGTAGCCCAGCTTCTGGTAGATGGAGTTCGACGTCGGGTTGGCGAGGTCGGTGAACAGCACGACATCGGTGGCGCCGTTGTCGAGCGCCCACCGCGACACCGCGGCCGTGATGGCGGAGCCGTATCCCCGGCCACGATGCTGCCGGGGCGTAAACACCGGACTCACCTTGGACATGCCGCCAACCGGCGGTGTAACCGCGGCGTACGAAACGGGATTGGCCGCGACCGTCCAGATGCCGTGCGGCCTGCTCGCGGCGAGGTCACGTCGCAGCTGTCCCTCCGGCCAGTCCGGTTCGGCCATCGGCGCGTGCGCGTCCTCGATGAACCCGTGTCGCCACGACACCAGCAGCGGCAGGTCGTCCTCGGTCGCGGGCCGCCATTCGCCGTCGGCAACCGGCGGTCGCAGTGAGCCGAGCCGGTAGAGCCGCTGCGCCATCCGCTCAGTCGACGTCTGGCCGGTCGCCGACGTCCACAGCTCGGCGAACCGGTCGGCCTCCGGTCGCGGGCCGCTCACGCCGCTGATCTCGTGGCCGCCTGCCGTCAGGAAGTCGATCAGTGCGGGTATCGCGTGCCGAGGGACTCCGCTGACGCCGATCGGCCAGGGCGGGGTGCGGAAGGCCGCCCCAATCAGCGCGCCATCGTCCTGGATCGTGACCAGCAGCGGACGCGGCACTCCGGACCTCGGCGTAATCGCCAGCTGCCGCAGCACGGTGAGGGCGATGGTGTGACGTACCGGGTCCTGCTCGTACAGCGCCGTCGAGACGTCCAGGAAGTCGGCCGCGTCGTCGTAGGTCACGAATTCCATATCGACATGATCGGCCCACCGCCGCGGCCGTTCCATCGAATTTCCCCGTCCCGCGCCGCTTGCGGCTGCGCCGGTGGAGGTCAATGCTTGATGGTGGCCCCACACGGGCTTGGGGAGGAGCATTTCCATGGGCGTAATGAACAAGATCATGAAGGCGGCGAACAAGGTCGGCGTGGCGCTGTACCAGCGCACCAACGGCCGAGTCGGCGGGAAGGCCAAGGGCGGAATCCCGGTGCTTCTGCTGACCGTCAACGGCCGCAAGACTGGCACACCGCACACCACGCCGGTGGGCTACTTCGAGCACGACGACAGCTATCTCGTCGTCGGGTCCGCTGGGGGTATGAAGCAGCACCCGCAGTGGATCCGCAACCTCGAGGCGACCGACACGGCACAGGTCCGGATCGGCGCCCGGACGTTTACCGCAGACGTACGAGCAGTGACCGGCGACGAACGGGACGCGCTGTTCCGCGACGTCGTCTTGGCCCGACACCCGTACTTCGCGAATTACGAAGAGAAGTCCGGACGGACCCTGAAGCTCGCCTTGCTCACGCCCAGCCGGAAATAACTGAGACCCCGGGAGAACGGATGATCGTTCTCGACCGGGGCCTCAGTAAACGATGTTCGGCGGTGTCCTACTCTCCCACACCCTCGCGAGTGCAGTACCATCGGCGCTGGCAGGCTTAGCTTCCGGGTTCGGAATGGGACCGGGCGTTTCCCTGCCGCTATAACCGCCGTAACCCTAACCCACAAAACACTCTATGTGTGTTTGTGGAAGTTTTCGGCAATGTGGTTGTGGTTGGTGTGGTGTTTCAGAGTTGTAGAGTGGATGCGTAGCATGTTTGTGGGCAAGTCCTCGGCCTATTAGTACCAGTCAACTCCACGCATTGCTGCGCTTCCATTTCTGGCCTATCAACCCACTGGTCTGGTGGGGGCCTTAACCCATGACGGGTGGGAGACCTCATCTAGGAACAGGCTTCCCGCTTAGATGCTTT
>WHUB01000118.1:0-6258 GCA_009377395.1 Actinophytocola sp.
CGACATCACGTGCTGAAGATAGGTGGTCCCCGTCTTCGGAGCACCGATGTGCAAATACACCCGCTGCGAGCTCGCGACCATGGCAAAACAGGGTAATGACGACGACAAGTCCGGCATTACCGGGGGTGTGAAGATTGTTAGGTCTCAGATCGCGAGCCGTCGAGCCAGGTCAGAGGTGAACACCCCGGCCGGGTCGACCGTGTCGCGGATCTTGCGCCACTCGTCCAGCCGGGGGTACATGGCCGCGAACGCCGCCGGTGACGTGCGGGAGTCCTTCGCGAGATACAGCCGCCCGCCCATGCCGATGACGCGCTCGTCGAGCTCCGCGCACAGCCGGTGCAGACCCTCCTTGATCGGGAAGTCCACGGTGATCGTCCAGCCGGGCATCGGGAACGACAGCGGCGACCGGTTGCCCTCGCCGAACCGCTTGAACACGTTGAGGAACGACACGTGCCCCGACTCCGCGATGCGACGCACGATGGCGCGCAGCTCGTCGTCCTGCCCGAACGGCACGATGAACTGATACTGGAGGAAGCCGTTCGGCCCGTAGGCCCGGTTCCACTGCCCGAACAGGTCCAGCGGGTGGTAGAAGCTGGTCAGGTTCTGCACCATGCCCCGGCCGCGCTTGGGCGTCTTGCGGTAGTACAGCTCGCCGATCGCGCCGAAGGTGAGCCGGTTCGCGAGGCCGTTCGGGAAGACGTCCGGCAGCGTCAGCAGCGTGGGGGCGTCGAACTTCAGCGGGTTCGCCCGCAGCTTCTTCGGCAGCTCGTCCAGCGTGGCCAGCGAGCCCCTGCCGAGCGCGGCGCGGCCGAGTCGGGAGTCGGTCGAGATCGAGTCGAACCACGCCGACGAGTAGTCGTATCGCTCGTCGGAGCCGTCGGAGAACAGCTCGATGGTCTCGTCGAGGTCGGCGGTGCGGTCGGTGTCCGCGATGAAGTACGCGGTCTCGGTGCGCTTCATCGCGATCGTCGCGCGCAGCACGATGCCGGTCAGCCCCATGCCCCCGACGGTAGCCCAGAACAGCTCCGGCTCCTGCCCGTCCGGGGTCAGGGTGCGGACCTCGCCGTCGGCGGTGAGCAGCTCCATCGACACCACGTGGTTGCCGAAGCTGCCCGCGGTGTGGTGGTTCTTGCCGTGGATGTCGGAGCCGATGGCGCCGCCGACGGTGACCTGCCGGGTGCCGGGCAGCACCGGCACCCAGAGCCCGAACGGCAGCGCGGCCCGCATCAGGGTGTCGAGGCTGACGCCGGCGTCGAGCACGGCGAGGCCGGTGCCCGCGTCGATGGCGTGGATGCGGTTCAGCGCGGTCATGTCGATGACGACGCCGCCCGCGTTCTGCGCGGGGTCGCCGTAGGAGCGGCCGAGCCCGCGCGCGATGACGCCCCGCTCGCCCGCTCGCCGGACGGTGTCGATGACGACGTCGGGGTTCTCGGCCCGCACGACCTCGGCGACGGTTGGCGCGGTGCGCGCCCAGCCGGTCAGCGGAGTCTGGTTCGACGTGTCCACGCCGCAAGGGTAGCGAGCGGCCGGATAGGGTCCGGATTCATCCGCCCGGGTAATGGCTGCTTAATCGGCGGCGCGAGTGCGTTTACCGTGGCTGGCTGATGTAGGCTCCCCGCCCATGAGCGGGCGTGTTGTTTACCTGCATGTCGGCGCTCCGAAAACGGGCACCACGTACCTGCAAAGCATTGTGTGGGCTAATCGAGAAATTCTCGAATCTCGTGGTGTCTTCTTGCCCGGACGCAATCATGTAGATCATTTCAGGGCGGGCTTCGACCTGCGGGGTGTGAAGAAGGACCCTCAGGACCCACGCAGGGACTGGACCGGTGTGTGGGACAGGACCGCGAAGGAGATCGGCGACTCCGAGCACGAGATCGCGGTGATCTCCGACGAGCGGCTGGCGTCGTGCACCGAGGAGGACGTGCAGCGAGCGGTCTCCTCGCTCGCGCCCGCCGAGGTCCACGTCATCTACGTCACCCGCGACCCCGCCGGGTTGCTGTCGGCCGAGTGGCAGGAGCACATCAAACACGGCGACCGCCGCGCCTTCGACGTCTGGCTCGACGACACCCTCAACCCCAAGGGCCATGAGTGGTACTGGAAGGTCCACGGCGTCGGCGACGTGCTGCGCCGCTGGGGAACAGCGGTGCCGCAGAGCAGGATGCACCTGCTGACGCTGCCGACCAAGGGCTCCGATCCCGAGCTGCTGTGGCAGCGGTTCTGCTCGGTGCTGCAGATCTCCCCGGAGGGCGTCGACACCGAGGCGCGGGCCAACGTCTCGCTCGGGGTCGAAGGCGCCGAGCTGCTCCGGCGGGTCAACGAGGTCATGCCGGATGACTTCCCGCGCTGGCATCACATCGGTGTCACCCGTGACGTCCTCGCGCACCGCATCCTCGCGGCGCGCAGCGAGAAGACGTCGATCGGCGTGCCGGAGCGGCTGGCCGACCAGGTGGACGCCTACACCGAGCGAATGATCGCCGACATCAAGGACTCAGGGGTCCAGGTCGTCGGCGACCTCGAGGAGCTCAACAAGCCGGTCAAGGGCGGCGGCATGCCCGAGTCCGTCGACGTGGCGTCGGTCGCCGTCGACGGCGTCAGCGGCCTGCTGGTGCACATCGGGAGCGTCCGCGACGACCTGCGCGGCGTGCGCGGCGAGCTTCGCAAGGTGCGCCGCCAGCTGGCCGAGGAGCGCAAGAAGCGGCAGGCGGAGACCAAGAAGCGGCAGGCGGAGACCAAGAAGCGGCAGGCGGAGACCAAGAAGCGGCAGGCGGAGACCAAGAAGCGGCAGGCGGAGACCAAGAAGCGGCAGGCGGAAGCGCGCAAGGCCGCCAAGGCCAAGGCCTTCATGCGCCAGCACAAGCAACTCCCGCCGGGAGAACGGATCAAGCGCTGCGTTGTGGAGGTCGGCCAGCAGTCCCGCGTCGTCGGGGCCATGCTGCGCGGGTACCGCAAGCTGCGCCGACGGCCCTCGCGGTAGTCACGGGAAGCGTGTCCCCATGCACGGACCGTGCCTGGTGTACCGTTCTGCCGCATGAGCAGGCGCGTTGTCTACCTGCATGTCGGCGCCCCGAAGACGGGAACGACCTACCTGCAGACCCTTCTTTGGCAGAACCAGGACGCTCTCCGCGAGCGGGGCGTCCTCGTGCCCGGACGTAACCGGTTCTCCCACTTCAGCGCGGGGTACGACCTGCGGGGTGTCCGCAAGAATCCCGCGGACCCGCGCCGAGACTGGCAGGGCGCGTGGGACCGGCTGGTGACGCAGATCCGGCGCTCGTATCTGGACACCGCCGTGATCTCGGACGAACGGCTGGCGTCGTCCACCGAGGACGACGTGCAGCGGGCGGTGGCCGCGCTCGAGCCCGCCGAGGTTCACGTCATCTACGTGACGCGGGATCCCGCCGGTTTGCTGTGCGCCGCGTGGCAGGAGCACGTCAAGCAGGCCGATCGTCGCTCGTTCGACGCGTGGCTCACCGACACGCTGAAGCGAAAGCCGCATCAGTGGTACTGGAAGGTGCACGACGTCGCCGCGGTGCTGCGGCGCTGGGGGACGGCGGTGCCCAAGGACCGGATTCATGTGGTGACGTTGCCGCCGAAGGGTTCGGAGCCTGGGCTGCTGTGGCAGCGGTTCTGCTCGGTGCTGGGGATCTCGCCGGATGGTGTGAACACGGCGTTGCCGGCGAACGTGTCGCTCGGCCGGGAGAGCGTCGAGCTGCTGCGGCGAGTCAACGAGGAGCTGCCGCGTGACTTCCCGGAGTGGCAGTACCTCGGGGTCGCTCGCAACGTGCTCGCCAACCAGGTTCTCGCCGGTCGCGCCGAGAAGACGCCCATCACCATTGACCCGCGGCTCGCGCAGCAGGTGAGGGACTACACGGACCGGCTGGTCACCGACATCAAGGACTCCGGGGTGCAGGTCGTCGGCGATCTCGGGGAGCTGGACGTGGCGCCCGTCGTGGGCGAGGACGCCCCGGCTGAGCCG
Organism: Actinophytocola sp.; assembly: GCA_009377395.1. Lineage (GTDB taxonomy): Bacteria > Actinomycetota > Actinomycetes > Mycobacteriales > Pseudonocardiaceae > Haloechinothrix_A. The sequence goes on from WHUB01000118.1 coordinate 3,974, forward strand.
GACCTGACGGCGATGGCCGTCGAGGGGCTTGCCGGAGTGCTGGTGCACATGGGTGAGCTCCGCGACGACGTGCGACGGCTGCGGAATGAGCTTGACGAGGAGCGCGCCAAGCGGAAGACCGCCGTCCGTCGTGCCACCAAGGCGGAGGCCACCACGCGACAGCGCGACGAGCCGTCGAAGGGACGCCTCAAGCGGCGGATCGTCGAGCTGGGCGACCGGTCGCGCCTCGTCGGCGGCATGCTCAGCCGGTACCGCAGGCTTCGTGCCGTTCGGCAACGGTCGGGGACGGCCACTCAGGCGCAACCCCGGGCTGGGGCTGCCGGGCCGGATCGCGCACAATACAAGGGGCCCAACCATGTTTGAGCCGTCTCACCGGCATCCGAATGCGAGTCGCGCTTACACTAAGTGCGGTATGCGCAATCGCAATGGCACGATCCTTGAGCAAGAAAGAGCAATGAAAAGGTAAAGCGGTGGTGACAGAGTCCGTGACGAGCGAACCGAGGATTTCGGAGCACAGCTCCCGTTCTCGGTCGATCTTCCGGCAGTTGAGGCGATTCGTGATTGTCGGCTTGATCTGTGCCGCGCTCGACTTCGGCACCTACAAAGGGTTTCTTGCGCTCCGCATGGACTTCTCGCCGCTGGTCGACATCGCGCGCGGCGTCAGCTTCATCGTCGGCACGACGGCCGCATACTGGCTCAACAAGCACTTCACCTTCGGTGCGCCCGGCGGCTTCCGGCAGGCGAGCGGCTTCACGCTGCTCTACGGCACGACGTTCGCCGTCGCGGTCGGCGCCAACTCCGTGTTGCTCCACACGCTGCCGTCGGCAGCGGGGTGGCGAGAAAACCTAGCCTGGGCGATCTCGCAGGCGATGGCCACGTCGATCAACTTCATCATGTTGCGGCTGGTGGTGTTCCGGCACCGTCACGCGACCCAATAGCCGGTTAGGACAAAGTAAATAGTCGCTACGTTACTGACGTGGGTGAAGAAGCGGAGTAAGCACCATGTACCTTGGCCCGCGAACCGAAGCCCCGCGTTGAATGGCACACAGTAATTCAGGAATGAGGCGCGATGTCCGGCAAGACAGTTCCGGAGAGTAGTAAGGCCGAGGACCTGGCCGCGGCTACGCAGACCCAGACCACCAACGGCCATTCGGCCGAGTCGCCCGCCGACGATCTGGCGAAGGCGAAGGCCGGCAATGAGCCGATCCTCACCGAGCACACGTCGCACGGTCGGCTGCTGGCGCAGCGCGGGCTGTTCACCGGGCCGTCCGACCTGGTGAGCCAGGCCCTCTACGCCAGGGTGTCCGACCACAGTAAGGGCATCGTCACCCGCACCCGCGACACGATGGTCGTCGGGCCGAACGCCAAGGTCACCACCAACACCTACTTCGGCCGGTTCCCCGCCTCCTACTGGCAGCGCTGGACCACGGCGAAGGAGGTCCATCTCGAGCTGACCGTGACCGGAACGGGTGGCGTCTACATCGGGGCTTCGGACTGGGAAGGCGAGCCACGCCGGGTCACCGGGCAGGCCGTCGAGGACGCGACCGCCGAGCGCGTCACGCTGCCCGCCAAGATCGACAAGTTCTTCGACGGCGGTGCGATGTGGCTCGAGGTCGAGACCGGCTCCGGCGAGTCGCTGACCATCGAGAGCATGCGCTGGACCGTCGACTCGCCGAAGAAGATCCGGCCGACCGCGGTGACCATCTGCACCATGAACCGCGCCGACGACTGCCTGTCGAACCTGCGCGCGCTCGCCGACGACATCGACTCGATGGAGACGCTGGACGTCATCTACGTCGCCGACCAGGGCACGGACACGGTCGACTCGCGCGAGGGCTTCGAGCAGATCGCCAAGGACCTCGGGCCGAAGCTGGAGTACTTCCAGCAGCCGAACCTCGGTGGCGCCGGTGGTTTCACCCGTGGTCTGTACGAGGTGGCCGGCCACACCGAGACCGAGCACGCCAACGTGCTGTTCATGGACGACGACGTGCTGCTCGAGCCGGACATCATCATCCGGCTGACCGCGTTCGCCAACCGCACCGCCTCGCCGGCCATCGTCGGCGGCCAGATGCTGAACCTGCTGCACCCGCACCAGCTGCACCGGTCCGCCGAGTTCGCCATGCCCAACACGCTGGAGACCGGCAAGGTCGTCAAGCACTCGCTCGCCAGGGCCGACCTGCTCCGTCACGACCCGAAGACGGGCAAGCCCAAGCAGCAGGAGCGCCGCGTCGACGCCGTGTACAACGGCTGGTGGTCGTGCCTGATCCCGTACGAGATCGTCAAGG
>WHUB01000118.1:6268-6580 GCA_009377395.1 Actinophytocola sp.
TTCAAGGCCGTGGAGGACTTCCTCGCCGGGCCGGACGTCCTGCAGGACGGCGGCGTCAAGGCGATGCAGGAGGTCCGCGAGCTCCGGTCGCACTACGTCGAGACGAAGCGCTACGACGCCACCGAGCTGCCCGGGATCGACTCGAACCGGCTCACCATCGTCAACGCTGGGCCGCCGCCGAACCCGAAGCTGAAGAATCTGGTCATGGCCAAGCGCTTCCTCAACAAGCTGCGCGGCAGGCACCTGTACAAGATCGGGCAGATCCCGCAGACCGACGCGCAGTGGTGGCATGTCTCGCTGTTCGAGACGGCC
>WHUB01000119.1 GCA_009377395.1 Actinophytocola sp.
CGCCGCGCTCGGGCTGGTGGTGAACGCGGTGCTGCTGCCGCCGGTGTACCTGCGAAGGCCGCAGCAGGCCACGGCCGAGCTGGCCGAGACGCTGTCCGCGCTGTTGGGTGGCCTCGCGTCGACGCTGCGAGCGGAGGCGCGCGACGACGAGACCGGCAACGGCGCGGACGGTCACGACTGGACCGGCCACGCCCGGGCCGCCGAGAAGCTGGTGCGGCAGGGGGAGGACGCGGTCAGCTGGGCGTCCGAGAGCGCCCGGCTCAACCTGCGGCAGCGCAAGCGGCAGCGATGGGTGGCGCACGCCTGGCAGTCGGCGCTGGTCTCGATGCGCTCGGCGTGGCCGCATCTGCGTGAGATCACCGAGGCCGCCTACGAGACGGCGAGGGAGCGGCCGCTGTTCGGCTACCCAGACCCGGAGTCACGGCGGGCGTTGGCCGGGGTATTCGACGACCTGGCCGAGGTGATCACGCAGCGCGGGCAGCAAGGCGGGTCGATCGAGGCCGCGCGGGACGCGCTCAGCAGGGCCGACGAGGCGGTGCGCGAGCTGGAGGACCGGCTCTTCAATGACGGCCACGTCCGGGTCGACACGGCCGTCGGGCTGGCTAGCATGCTGCTGCCCGCCAGCAAGGCGACCGCTGAGCTACGGCTGTAGTGGGCAGCGGTTGGGAGCTTCGCCGTTCGGCGGGCGGGGCCACCCAGAGCGGAGCGAGGGTGGTCGCGAATGCCGAACCACCGCCGGTTGGGCGGAGGCGGGACGTACCTCGTTATGGGAGACCGAGGGCGAAGGTCCCAGAGCTCGGGTTATATCAGCGTTCGCGGGTGCCGACGAGGTCGCGGGCCTCCTCGATGCGGCGGGCGACACTCATCTCGACGGCGGTGACCAACAGGTACATGCTCGATCCGAGGAACGACCCCACCGGCCAGCTCAGCGTCTCCGGCAGGACGAGCGCGGCGGCGCCGACCGCGGCCGAGATCGACAGGATGCCGAGCGAACTGCCGAGCGCGATGACCTTGGTCGTCTCCGTGCCGGCGAGCGCGCGCCGGAAACCGTGCGTCGCCGCGAGCTCGATGGCGGCGAAGCTGACCACGGCCCGAGCAGGAACAGGAAGAGGTCGCCGACAGTCGGCGGGCGGTGGATCGCCATCACCACCGCGCGCACGGCGGTGATCATGACGGAGAACCCGTAGGCGCCGGAGTTGTTGCGCAGCGACAGCTGCAGCTCCCGCAGGTACAGCGAGCGTTGCTGGCGCAGCTCGCGCTGCGTGGGCATCACGGCTCCCAGCCGTTCGGCTCCGGCTGGCACTCCGGGCACCACACACCGGAACGGCCGCCGACCTTGCCGTGCGACAGCGACGTCCCGCAGCGCGGGCAGTGACCGGGGCTGTCGTCGCGATGTCCGGTCAGCCAGCTTCGGTGGGGTGGCACCCGGCCCGCCTGGGCGGACTGCCGCAGCACCGTGCGCATCCGTGCGTGCAGTCGCGCGCAGCCCTTGCCGCCGATCGCGGAGCTGGTGGTGCGCGGGTGGATGCGGGCACGCCACAGTATCTCGTCGGCCAGCAGGTTGCCGAGCCCCGCGATCTCCGACTGGTCCATCAGCAGCGCCTTGACCTGCCGGTCGTGTCCGGCGAGCAGCTCACAGAGCTCGTCGCGGGTCAGCTCGGTCGCGTCGGTGCCGAGGTCGCCCAGCACCGCGTCGCACTCGGCCTCGTCGCGCGCCAGGTGCAGCCCCTCCAGCTTGCGCATGTCCCGGTAGCGCAGCTGACCGTGGTCGAACTCGAACACCACCCGGTCGTGGCGGTGCTGCTCCTCGTCCTGGTCCGCCCACACCAGCTCGCCCGTCATGCCGAAGTGCAGCAGCACGGCGGTGCCGGAGCGGCGTCCGGCCAGCGGTGCGATCAGCCATTTGCCGTGTCGTCGTGCCGCGCCGAACCGTCGTCCGCGCAGCGTGTCGGACAACGCGCGCGGCGTGGTCCGGCGCACCACCTGCGCGTCGTTGACGTGCACGGCGCGCACGAACCCCCGGGCGTTGTCGTTGAAGACCCGGCGGAAGCCTTCCACGTCGGCCAGTTCCGGCATGGCGGCTACATCACCTCGTCGGTGTCGCGAGGTGGTTCGGTGGGGAAGGGTTTGCCGCCGGAGGCGCCGATCGAGATCGCCAGCCCGGCCAGCGTGGTGATCAGGTAGAGCGCGGCGTTGGTCCAGCCGACGTTGAGCAGCTCGAACTGGGTGGTGGTGATCACGGCGGGCACGCTGTACGCGGAGAGGCCGATGTAGGCCATGAATATGGCCACGCCGAACAGCTTGGACGCCGAGCGGCGGAGCGCGGCGAGCAGGCCCCACAGCGCGGTGCCCGCATGCACGACCGTCAACACCCAGCTCGCGCCCAGGCCGGGCATGATCTGCTGCCTGCCGAACCGGTCGGTCACGTCGTCGCCCAGAGCGATCGCGGTCACGGCCAGCACGGCGTAGACGAGCCCGACGAGCAGTGCCACCCACTGCGGCCACGCCGGCCGCCGCACCGCTCGGTCGGACCGCTCGGTGCGGCCGGAGGTCTGCGGCTGCTTCGCCATCGCCATCACCCACCTGCCAGTCGGAGTATCCCGGCGGGCCGTCGGACAAACCCGCTATGTCGGCAGCCGGTAGCGGGCATAGGCGCCGTTGATCACCGGCTGCGCCACGTTGCGCACCGGCACGCCACCCGGGGTCTGGCCGCGCTCGCTGCCGAAGTGGGCGTGGCCGTGCACCGCGAGCGCGGTGTCACAGCAGTCGATCGCATTGCCGAGCTGGTAGGCGCCGAGGAACGGGAAGATCTCGGGCGGCTCGCCGGCCACCGTCTCCGGCACCGGCGCGTAGTGCGTCAGCGCCACCCGGACGTCGCAGTCGAGCGCCGCGAGCGCGGACTTGAGCTGGTCGGCGGCGGCCACGGTGTGCCCGATGAACGACTTCATCTCGGGCTCGCCGAAGGCGGTGCCGCACTTGCCCTCGAAGCCGCCGCCGAAGCCCTTCACCCCGGCGACACCGAGCGTGCACTCGCCGAGATCCAGCACCATGCCGTCACCTTCGAGCACGTGGATGCCGGCGTCGGCGAGCACCGAGGTCACCTCGGCCACCTCGTCGCAGTGGTAGTCGTGGTTGCCGAGCACCGCGACCACCGGGACGTCGAGCCCGCTGAACTCCTTGGCCACGACGCGGGCCTCGCCGACGGTGCCGTGCCGGGTGAGGTCGCCCGCGAGCAGCAGCACGTCCGCCTTGTCCCCGATGTGCCCCAGCGCTGGTCGCAGCCTGCCAGCCGCGTCTTCGTCGAGGTGGACGTCGCCGACGGCCGCGATCGTGGTCATCGGATGTCCTCCGCTCCGGTCGGCTCCGCCGCGCTGACGATCTGGACGTCGTTGGTGACCCGCAGGCCGGGTTCCGCCTCATGCACCACCATGTCGATCTCGGCCTTGCGCTCGGCGGAGACGACCGTGCCGGACAGATGCACCTGTTCGCCGCGCATCGTGACCGTCACGCCGAGCTCCGAGGTACGCGGATCCTCGGCGAGCGCGCGGTGGAGCTCGGCCGCGCGGTCGTGTGGCGCGGTGCCGGATTGCTCGGCCATGCTCAGCCTCCCTTCGGGACGAGCCCGGACTCCTCGGGCAGCCGCCCGGTCTCCGCCGCCAGCCGCAGCAGCGCCCGGGCGTACGGCGAGTGCTCGGTCGCGGCGGCCAGCGCACCCCAGTCGACCTGGTCCCGCAGCGCCGACACCATCGGCAGCAGCGGCGTGAAGTCGCAGCGCTCGGGATTGAGCACGAGCAGCTTGTCGATCATCACGTCGGTCGGCGGCAGCACCGGGACGACGGCGGCGCCGAACCGCCGTGGCACCGCCCGGCCGAGCAGTTCGTCGGTGACCGGCCGCCGGTTCGGCCAATGGATCAGGTCGACGAGGCACGGGCCGTCGTAAGCCTTGGCCAGCCAGTCGTGCGGCGCGTCCGCCGCTCGCATGCCCGCCTCGATCAGCGCGTGCCGGGCGGTCGTCACGTCGCGTTCGGTGAGGAAGATGTCCACGTCGTGCTCGGTGACGGGTCCACCGTGCGCGTATACCGCGCAGCCGCCGCCGACCGCGAACGGCACACCCGCGGCGCGCAGTGCCTGCGCCACCTTCACGACGGTGGCGCGCAGCTGGTCCTCGTTCACGTCCATCTCGGCTCAGCGGTCCTCGCCGCCGGTCGTGTCGAGCCCGCCGTGGCTGCTGCCATGCCGGTCGGTCTCGTCATCGTCGTGCCGTTCGGGCCTGGTGCGATCCCGCCCGCGCTCCTCGGCGCCGTCACGTTCCTCCGCGCTGAAGTCGCCGGATCGCATACCGACGTAGGTCTCCGAGCCGGGCCCTGGGTTCGACGGGTCGCCTTCGCGCCTGCGCCGTGGCGGCCGTGAGGTGGCCGCCGCCGGGTCGGTGACGGCGTCGGACTCCTCCGGCGTGCCGACCGGCTGCCGGAAACGGTCCCAGAACCAGCGAATCCACCGGGGCATGTGCGCTCACCTCTTCCGTCTCGCGATCTCGGCTACCCCGAACCCGCGAGCGCCACACCTGCGCGGTTCGCCGTGCCCTCGGCCGGGTACCCGGTCGGCATGACCGAGCAGCAACCGCCGCAACAGCAGCAACCGCCCGGCGAGACGCCGCCGATGCGGCCGCAGCCGCGCGACACGATGGCCGACTACGTCGGCCGGGACCTGCTCGCCGGTCGCGTCGCGCTCATCACGGGCGGCGACTCCGGCATCGGCAGGGCGGTCGCGATCGCGTTCGCCAAGGAGGGCGCCGACGTCGCGCTGGCCTACCTCGAGGAGCACGAGGACGCCGAGGAGACCGCGAACCACGTGCGCGGCCAGGGCAGGCGGTGCCTGCTGCTGCCCGGCGACATGGGCGACGCCCAGCACTGCCGGAAGCTGGTAGAGGAGACGGTCGGCCAGCTCGGCGGGCTCAACATCCTGGTGAACAACGTGGCGACCCAGATCCCGGTCGACGAGCCGGACGAGATCACCGAGGAGCAGTGGCTGCACACCTTCGACGTCAACATCCACAGCTTCTTCCGGGTCACCAGCGCCGCGCTGGCGCACCTCGGCGAGGGCGACGTGATCGTCAACTGCGGCTCGGTGAACGGGCTGCGCGGGAACAAGTCGCTCATCGACTACTCCGCGACCAAGGGCGCGGTGCACTCATGGACGTACGCCATGGCGCAGGCGCTGGCCGACCGGGGGATCAGGGTCAACTGCGTCGCGCCCGGTCCGGTGTGGACACCGCTGATCCCGGCCACGTTCGGGCCGGAGAAGGTGTCGGAGTTCGGCGGTAACGTGCCGCTCGGCAGGCCGGCGCACCCCGACGAGATCGCCCCGTCGTTCGTGTTCCTCGCCGCGAACCAGCTGTCCTCGTACTACACCGGCGAGGTCATCGCCGCGCTCGGCGGCGAGACCCACCCCGGCTGACGGTCACGCCGACGCCGGGAGCCGCTGCTCCGGCACCGGCTCGTCCTGGCCGCCGAACAGCGGCGCCGCGTCACCGAGCAGCTTGCCGACCGCGCGCACCCGGTCCGCCAGACCGTCCTTGAGCTGACGGAGCACGTCCGCCTCCCGCTGCGCCGCCTGCACGATCCGGTCGGCCTGCTGCCGCGCCTCGGCGACGATCCGCTCGGCGTCCGCCGTCGCGGCGCGACGCTGCTCGGCGATGTCGCGCCGTGCCTCCATGCGCCGCGCGAGCATCGCGATCTCGAAGTCCCGCTGCACCTGGTTGCGGTGCTGCTCGGCGGCCTCGTCCAGCTCGGTGCGGCGCCGCTCCGCGTGCCGCGACAGCCTCTCCGCCTCGGCGCGGGCGCGCTCGGTCAGCTCGCGGTGCTCGGTCATCATCGCCGCGCGCTGCGCCTCGATGTCGGCGAGGAAGTTCTCGGAGCGCTTCTTCAGCCGCTGCGCCGTGTCGTTCGCGGTCGCCCAGGTGTGCTCGGCCGTCGCCTGCGCCCGGCTGGTGATCTCGGCGGCCTCGTCCCTGGCGAGCTGCACCATCTGCCGCAGCCGCGCCGGCACCTCGGCCGGGTCGATCGGGGCGCGGCACATGCGGTCGATCTTGCCGCGCAGCTCCCTGATCTCGGACCGCGCCGCGTCAAGCTCTTTCGCCATGCTCTCGGTCTCGGCGACGGCGGCGTCCCGGTCGGCGGTCACCAACCGCAGCTCGGCTTCGACCCCGTGCACGTAGTGCTGCACCTGGTCGCGACGAAAGCCGCGCCACACCACGTCGAAGTCGGTGCGCAACGGCACCACGTCATCCCGGATTTCCAGCGACTCCATCCCCATTACCTCCCTGGCCACGCATGCCCGTCGAACAGCATATTCGACGCATCGACGGAGTTATAGGGCGGGCTCGCTGATTAGCCGCCCGTCGCGGCGGGAACGCCACGGGAGAGACGTGCACGGCGAACGCGAAAGGCA